>CAXNGP010000091.1:0-7310 GCA_964201845.1 Pirellulales bacterium | reverse complement strand
GGTGGGCATCGACGACGCCGACCTGTTCGAGATCGCCCGGGGATACCTCGCCAGGAAGGCGGGCGCTGACGCGGACGGCGGCCCGGTGGATGAGCCGCTCCTGGTGGCCTTCGTCACGGGGGGCGACTTCTTCCGGGCCAAGGGGCTGTGCGCGGCCCTGCTCGCCAAGCTTGGTCAGCCGGCCGCCGAGGCCATCATCGACTACCGGCCGGCGAGCATCGACCCGTTCGCCCGCGGCCGAGCGGCCGAGATCGTGCTCGAATCCCCCGGGCAGCCGGCCCGGCGGGTGGGCGTGGTCGGGGAGATCGCGCGGGCTGCCCGCGAGCGGTTCTCGCTTCCCGCGTCGGTCGCCGCCGCGGAACTGCGGCTCGACTGGCTCACCGCATGCGTCGGCGGCTCCCGGCGGCTGGTTCGGCCGCCCGAGTTTCCCGCAGTCGCGCGAGACGTGAACCTCGTCGTCGCGGAGAGCGTGTCGTGGGGGGATTTGGAGCGGGCGATCCGCGCGGCTGCCGGCGAACTGCTCGAGGATTGTCGCGTCGGCCCGGTCTGGCGGGATCCGGAGCGGCTCGGGGTCGGCAAGAAGAGTTTTCTCGTGGCCCTCACCCTCCGCAGCCGGGCCGGCACACTGACGGGCGAGTCCGCCGCCGAGGCCGTCGATCGCATCGTCGCCGCGTGCGCCAGCCGCGTGGGCGCGGTGCTGCGGGGGTAGTTACACGGCTGCTGGGGCATCCCTGCCCCCTGCAGCCTTGCCGGGCCTCCGCCCGGCGGCCGCACCTCCGGGCGGCCGTGCTCGTGCGCGGGGTGGCGCGCGACGTTCGTTTCGACGAATCAGCTGCCATGCTGGCTCAACTGTTGGGCTGCTCGGGGTTGCCCATGCCCTCGAGCGGGCTGTGGAAGCAAGCGGAGCCAGGATGGCGGAGCGCAGCGGACACGCAGAGAGCCGAGGCCTGGAGGGCCGAGGCGAACGTAGAGCGAGGGGGCATGGGCAGCCCCGAGCCTGCGGACCTCACGCCCGCTCTTTGCGGAAGCTCGCGCCGTCGAGGCCGTGGCCCTTCATCAGGCGGTAGAGTGTGCCCCGCGGGAGCCGGGCCTCGCGGGCCGCCGCCGAGACGTCGCCCTGATGCCGCGTGAGCAGGTCGGTGAGAAACTGCTTCTCGAACCGGGCCACGTGCTCGGCCCGACGGGCGATGAAGCCGACCGGTTCGGCGTCGGTGGCGACGGGCCGGCCCGCGGCCGCCACCACCTCGTCGGGCAGGTCGTCAATGCCCGCCGCGGGCGACCGTGTCAGCGCAATCGCCCGCCGCACCACGTTTTGCAGCTCGCGGACATTACCCGGCCAGTGGTAGCCGGCGAGCACCTGATAGACGTCGGTGGACAGGCCGCCGACGGGCCGCCCCATCTCCTGGGCCGCCCGGTTGGCGAAGAACTCGGCCAACAGTCCGATGTCGTCGCCGCGGTCCCGCAGCGGCGGCAGGTCGATCCGCACGACGTTGATCCGGTAGAAGAGGTCGCGCCGAAACGCGCCGTCGGCCACCATCCGGTCGATCGGCCGGGAGGTCGCCGCCACGACGCGGACGTCGACCGGATTCTCCTGCCGCGCGCCCACCCTGCGGACCCGCCGCTCCTGGAGCACCCGCAGCAGCTTCGCCTGGAGGGGCAGGGGTAGTTCCCCGACCTCGTCGAGAAACAGCGTGCCCCCGTCGGCAAACTCGATCAGCCCCATTCGCCGGGCGTCGGCGCCGGTGAAGGCGCCCCGCTCGTGGCCAAACAGTTCGCTCTCCAACAGTGCGTCGGGGATCGCGCCGCAGTCGACCGGCACGAACGGCCCGTCGGCCCGACGGCTCGCGCTGTGGATCGCGCGGGCGACGAGTTCCTTGCCGGTGCCCGTCTCGCCGGTCACGAGCACGTCGACGGCGCTCGCCGCCACCCGCTCGATCAGCGAGTAGACCTCCCGCATCGCCGGGCTCTCGCCGAGAAAGCCGGCGAACGAGTAGGGCCGCTCGACGGCGCGGCGGAGCACCTCCTCGGCCGCCCGGCGCCGCGAGCCCGACAGGAGCCGGACGGCGGAGCTTTCCAGATCGGCCTCGGCCCGGTCGAGTTCCAGGTAGTCGCAGGCGTCGGCCTGAAGGCAGGCGCGGGCCGTGGCGACCTCCGGCTTCGGGTCGATCACGATCACCGGAAGCTGGGGGTCGGCCCGGCGGAGCGAGGCCAGGAGCGTGTCGGGTCGCGGCCCTGAGCGGGCGGCCAGAACGGCCAGATCCCAGGCGTCGCGGGCGATCGACCCGAGCGTCGCGTCGAGGAACCGCTCGTGCCGCACCTCGAGCGGGTGAAGCCTGGCCAGCAGCCGCGCGTAGGGCAGGCCATCCGGGCCGGCGGGGTCGACGACGATGATGCGGGGCTGCTGCAAGGGACGGCTCGACGGGCTTTCGCGGGGACGCGCGGGCCGCCCGCCGACGCGCTCTTTCTGCCGTCAGTATGCAGACCCGCGCGAAGCCGGGCAACCGGCGCCACGGCCTGCCGCGACCACGAACCTCTGGTAAAGTGCGAGGCTTTCCGACACCTCCGTCGCCGCGAGCAACCGCCCCATGGCCATCGACTCCTACGCCCCGTGCCCGGGAGGCACCGGCAAGAAGATCAAGTTCTGCTGCCCCGACCTGATCGGTGACCTCGAGCAGCTCGATCGACTCGTCGAGGGGGATCAGATTTCGGCCGCGCTCGACCAGGTGAAGCGGCTGGAGGAGAAGCAGCCCGGCCGGCCGTGCCTGCTGGCCACGCGGACGAAGCTCGAGCTCGGCACCAAGCAGTTCGCGGCGGCCGCCGAGACGAGCCGCCGGTTTCTCGACGCCTGCCCTGACAACCCGCTGGCCCTCGGTCACGCGGCGATCAGCGACGCGATCGCAGGGCGGATCCAAGAGGCGGCGGCGGGCTTCGACAGGGCCCGGGAGGCGGCGGTGACGGCCGGCCGACAGGGCGAGGGAACGCAGGACGTCTCGCCGGAGCTCGTGCGGATCGCGGCCACGCTCGTGCAGGCGGCGGCCCAGGCGGGCCACATTGGCTTCGCCCAGGGGCTCGTCGACTGGCTGGCCGACCGGGGGCTCGGCAGCGACGAGGAACGGCGGATGCTCGCGGCGATCGTCGGCTCGTCCGGCGTGCCACCCGCCTTGCGAACGAAGGTCGCCCTCGAGGAGGCCACCGGCGACGAGTCGTGGCGGCCGGAGTTCGAGACCGGTCTGGCCCACGCCCGCGCCTGGCGGCTCTCCAAGGCCCTGACCCTGTTCCGCAGCCTGCGGGGCGTGGCTGGCTCGAGCCCCGCGGTCCACACCAACATCGCCACGCTCTGCGAAATGCTGGCCCGGCCGATGGAGGCTTCCGAGGCCTGGCTGGCGGTCGCGAATCTCTCCGACACGCCCGCGGACGACGCCCTCGAAGCCACCGGACGGGCGATCGCGCTCGAGACCGAGGCCGACCCCGACCGCTCGCCCCAGATCTCCTTCGCCAGCCGGCTGGCCCCGCTCGCCGTGCCCACCGGCGAGGAAGGTTCCACCGCGATCGAACTGCTGGAGGACAAGCTGCGGCACGACCCGCGGTGCGAGCCCGCGCAGATCGATCGCTCGGCCTGGGTGTCGCGGAACGCCGCCCCGCCGCGGTCGGCGTGGCGGGTGTACGACGCCGGCGACCCGCCGCGGCTGCTCGCGTCGCTGCTGATCTTCGGTCGGCAGACCGACCGCGAGCCGGAAGCGGTACTGCAGGGCTTCGCGCCCGACGTCGACGTGGCGGTGCCCGTGGTCGGCGGGATGCTGGGCTGCACGTTCGCCGCCGGCGACACGGCCGCGATGCCCGGCGTGACGCCGACCGCCTGGCTCCTCGGCAGCCAGTTCAAGATGGCGATGCCCACCGCGCCGCCGTCGCCTCCGGCCGCGGGCGAGCCTGCGGTCTTCGACACCCTGATGGAGAGCCAGCGGGAGGCCCTCTGGAAGCGGTTCGCGGCCATCTGGCCCGAGACGCCGCTGCCGGAACTGCTGGGGAAGACTCCGCGGCAGGCGCTGGGCGACGCCGGTGGCCGCCGCCGGGTCGAGGCCATCGTCACGGAGGGTGAGGCGACCTCGCGACGAAGCGATGCCAGCGCCGCCTGGGAGGCGATGCGGACGACGCTCGGCCTGCCCAAGCCGCCGCGGATCGAATCGACCGAGCCGCTCGGCGTCGTGCCCCCGCTCGTCTGGCATCGCCTCGACATGGCGGCGCTTTCACTCGACCAGCTGCGGGGCGTGTTCGTGACCGCGCTCGACGCCGGGTTCGAACTGGCCGCGGAGCGGGCGGCCACGGCCCTGGCGGCCCGGCCCGACGCCACGCCGCAGGACCGCTGGGAGTCGCTCGGCGCCCTCACCGAGCGGGCCGAGTCGAGCGTGCGCCGGCTCGAGCTGATCGGCCAACTGCGGGGGATCGCGGCGGAGCTCAAGGCCAACGACGGCATGCTCGACGTGGCCGAACTGCGGATCCGGATGCAGCGCGGCGACGAGGCCGAGGCGACGCGGCTGCTCGCGCATCTGCAGCGCGACCACGGCGCCGACCGGCAGGTGCTCCAGGCGCTCGCCGAGGTGTTGATGGAGGCGGGCGTCGACCTGAATGCCCTGGCCGGCGCGCGGGGCGGCGCGGCCGCATCCCAGGCCACCGCGCCCGCCGCGGCCGGCAAGCTCTGGACACCCGGCGGCGAGGCTCCCGCGGCCGGCGGCGAGCAGAAGACGATCTGGACGCCGGGCGGCTGACGACGCCGGGGCCACGAGCCCGCGGCCGCATCGCACGGCATCACGACCCAGGCGGCATCGCGATGGCTGCATCCACCGACCAGTTGCTGATGCGCCGGGCGCTCGAACTCGCCCGCCGGGGCGAGGGCCGCGTCGAGCCCAACCCCATGGTCGGCGCGGTGGTCGCATCGCCGGCCGGCGACGTGATCGCGGAAGGCTGGCACGAGCAGTACGGCGGTCCGCACGCCGAGGCGGCGGCGCTGGCCCGCGCCGGAGCCGCCGCCCGCGGCGGCACGCTCTACGTCACGCTCGAGCCCTGCTGCCACCACGGCAAGACGCCCCCCTGTACCGCGGCGATCCTCGCTGCCGGCATCGCCCGCGTGGTCGTGGCGGCGGGCGACCCCTTTCCGGCCGTGGCCGGCGCGGGAATCGCGGCCCTCGAAGCCGCCGGCATCCCGGTCGAGGTCGGGCTGCTCGAGGCCGAGGCCCGGCGGCTGACGGCGGCTTTTCGCATGCTCGTCACCGAGGGCCGCCCATGGGTGATCGCCAAGTGGGCCATCAGCCTCGACGGTCGGCTGGCGGCACCAGCCGCCGGCGACCGCTGGATCTCGTCGCCGGAGTCGCTCGCGCTCGTCCATGAACTCCGCGGCCGCGTGGACGGCGTGCTCGTGGGCCTGGGCACGGCGCTCGCCGACGACCCGCTGCTCACGGCCCGGCCCGAGGGACCGCGCCGCGCGACTCGCATCGTGCTCGACGGCCGGGCCCGCCTGCCGCTCGGCAGCCGGCTCGTCGGCTCGGCCCGCGACTGGCCGCTGCTGGTAGCGGTCGGCCCCGCCGCCGAGCCGGGCCGGATCGCCGCCCTGGAAGCGGCCGGCTGCGAGATCTGGCGCGGGGCGGAGGCCGATCCTCACCAGCGGCTCGCTTCCCTGCTCGGGGAACTCGGCCGGCGGCGGTTCACGAACCTGCTGGTCGAGGGCGGGGCTGCCGTGCTTGGCAGCCTGTTCGCCTCCGGCCTCGTGGACGAGGTGCATGCCTTCACGGCCGCCAAGATCCTGGGCGGCCACGGCGATTCCCTGCCCGTGCTGCCCGATCCGCCGCCGCTCGAGGTGGAGGAGGTCCTTCACCCCGGCGGCGACATCCTGGTGCGGGGCCTCGTGCGCCGCTCCGCGAACGCTACCGCTTCGGCAGGTCGCGGATGAGGTTTCGCCAGTGGGTCACGGTCGCCCCGTCGCGGGGAGCTGTCTCGACCGCCGCCGCCTTCAGGCAGCGGGCCGCCTCGAGCACCACCTTCACGTGCTCGAGGGCCTCGGTGGCCTGGTCGTTCTCGTCGGCCTTCGAGAGCTCCGTGTCGGGATCGACTTCCCCGTCCCGCTGCTGCACGCAGCCGTAGCGGGTGAAATAGACGATCCAGGGTTCGATGGCATCGATGAGCGCGGGGAAGTCGACCGCCGCCGCGCCGGCGAGCGGTTCCTCGAACGTCGCCAGCGCCGAGCCGGTCTCGAGCTTCCGCTCCACCAGCATCCGCCCCGCCTGCGCCGGCACGAGCGAAAACACGGCCGCCTCGTCGCCGACCGCGATCGCTGGGGCGAGTTCCTTGTCGAGCCCGGCGTCGGGGATGGCGAACGACCACACGGATCCGCCCTCGACCTTCGTCTTCGTGGGCGCCGGAACCTCGTAGCCGGCCGGCACGGCGTCGGCGTCGAACTTCCGCAGCGCGGCGACGACATCGTCACCGAGTTCGAACAGGTCATTGAGCCCCTCGACGAACAGCTTCCGGTCGGCCAGCGGCAGGACGATCGCCGGCTCCAGGAGCGGCAGCGGCTCGGCCGAGGCCGGGAGCGCCGCCTGCGGTTTCTTGGTGGTCGTCTTGCCATCCAGCACGAGCCCCACCTGGCCGTCGGCCACGGCGGCGGCGAACTTGTCGGACAGGGTCACGGCCAGCCGCTTGGCGAGCGGCCCGAACACCTCCTCCATCCGGGCGAACTCCTCGCGGTCGTCGGCCGGCATCACGGCCGGCGCATGCTTCACGAACAGCCCCCAGCCGTCGCTCACGAGCTTTGCGATCCCGGCCGACCGGGCCGGGTCGAGCTTGAGCCGCGAGACCGCGACGGCCGCTGGGTCGCCGCCCACGTGCGCGAGCAGATCAAGCGGCTTGCCCGCCTCGAGCGGCAGGTTCTTCGACCAATCCCACGCGTAGCCCTCGTAGCCGTCCTTGGCCATGAACGAGTAGGCCATCCAGGGACCGGGCTCGGGCAGCCAGGCTGCATACTGTTCGCGCGCCCGCTTCAGCCAGGCCCGGCCGTCGGCGGCCGCTTCCTCCGGCACGTCTCCATTCTCGTCGATCGCCGCGGACACCGCCGCGATCATCGGATCGAGGTCCTCGGGCGTGGCCGCGATCGCCTTCGCCAGCGGCTCGCTGACATACCAGACCGCGGTCAGCTTCTTGTCGGCGTCGTCCCGCAGCGGGGCGAGCGGCTTGGTGTCGACCAACGCCTCCCCCTTGCCGGCGACCACGAGCTTCTCCACGTGGTCCACCGAGTCGCCAATCGAGAGCACCACCCAGTCACC
>CAXNGP010000090.1:0-7360 GCA_964201845.1 Pirellulales bacterium | reverse complement strand
TCCCGCCACACCGCCGGCGGTGACCGCCGCGGCGAGGGCCGGCTCCGCCTCGGCCACCCTGGCTGCGCTGAGCCACTCGCACCGGGCGCCGCGGGCGATCCACCCGGCGGCCGCCGGCCGCAACGCCTCGACCCGCGGCACGTCGGCCTCCAGGTGCAGGCCGCCGCAAGCGGCGAGTTCGTTGTCGATGCCCGTCTCGTCGCGCAGGTCGCGGGCCCATTCCCGATGCAGGCGGTCACTGAACGCCGTCAGGGCCGCGTTGGGCTCGTCCGAAGCGGGGGCGGGGGGAAAGATGCCGGCCGCCGCCCAGGAGGCCGTGTCGCGACGCCGCTCCCGCGACACGACGCGGACCCGCCGGCCCCGGCCGGCCAGTTCCCGCGCGATCGACAGGCCGATGATGCCGCCGCCGATGATGCAGCAGTCGGGCGCTCGGTCAGCAGGCTGGCTCACGAGGGCTCAGGCGTTGGTGGGCACATCGGGCGAATCGGCCACGTTCACCCAGACGTGGACGTGGGGCGCGCCGCGGAAGTGCCAGACGAACGCGGGGCCCTCCAGCCGCCAGTTGTCCCAGACCTTGTCGTCGCCCAGGTCGCCCTGCGAATAGAAGGCCAGGCGGCAGTCCGCCAGCCCCCCCTGTCGCTCCAGGCAGCCGCGCACCTCGTCGCGATCGACCGTCCGGTAGGGCTCGAGCAGGATCGCCAGCACCTTTTCGAGTTCCTCCCGCTGGTCGGCCGCAAGTTCCGAGACGGCGATGCCGGGGATCGGTTCCTTGCGGCCACGGAACGCGACGGCGTTTTCCTTGGGCATCCGGCTCACGAGCGCCGCCGTGCGTTGCTTGCCGTCGAGCATCTCGTAGACCCGATTCGCAGCCAGGGCCTGGGGCCAGAACACGTTGCCCGGATGGTCCTTCGACTCGTTGAAGCCGCCGGCGTCGTGGCCGTAGAAGATCGGCCCGCCGAAGGCGACGTCTTCGGCCGCATCGCCGTCGCATCGCAGGGTCATGTGACGACCGGTGAGCAGGAACTGAAACTTGCCGCTGCCCGGCTCGCCGATCAGCGCGATCGAGTGGCCGTGGCCGAAGCCGCCGCAGTCGTCTTCCATCTGCTTGTCGAACCGGGCGTGCCACTCGGGCTGGATCAGGCTCTCGAAGATCTCCCGCACGAGCCGCTGCTGGCCAGGCGTGAAGAACTTCCCGGCCACCTCCGGCTCGGTGGCGTTCCAGTTGTTGCCGATCCGGGTTCGCAACAGGCCGAACTTCGGGTGCTTGTAGTCCCAGGGGAAGCAGACCTTGGCCCGCTGCTCGGGCGTGAGCGACTCGTGGAGCACCGTGGCGAGCGACTCGGCCGTCTTGGCTGCCGCGGGCGGCGCCGCTGTGGCGGCGGGCTCAGCAGCCCCGAGCGACCCCCGCGAGGCGAGCAGGCCGGCGGCGCCGGCGGCGCCCGCGAGGAGGTGGCGGCGGGAGATGACCGTGCGGTGGGTGGGCATGGTGGTGGCTCCGGGTGCTCGCGGGCTGAGTGATTTGCTGAGTCTACCGAAAGCCGGAGGCTCTTGGGTGACGCGGGCTCGGGGTTGCCCGTGCCATCTCGCCGGACGCTCCCTGCGGGCATCCTGCCCTCCGGTCGCTCGGAGGAAACCTCGCTCCGCAATCCTTGCTGCGCTCGGTGTCCTACGCCGCTCGATTGGCACGGGCAACCCCTCGCTGGCCAATGGACACGCTGCCAGGCATGGTTTCCTACCTGGCTCCACGGGCACGGGCAACTCTTCGCAGAGGCCCTACCTCGCTTGGCAGTTGGGGCAAAAGAAGGTGGCGCGTTGGGCGAGCACGATTCGCTCGATGAGCGTGCGGCAGCGGCGGCAGGGTTTGCCTTCCCGGTCGTAGACCCGATGCCGCTGTTGCGCGCGGCCCGGGCGGCTGTCGGCGGTGCGATACGTCTCGTCACCGATGCTCGAGCCCTCGAGGGCGACAGCCTCGGCGAGCACGCGGCGGGTGGCGGCGGCGATCCGCTCCCAGTCGGCGCGACGGATGCGGCGGCACATGGTCCGCGGATGGATCGCAACCCGATGAAGGATCTCCGAGGCGTAGATGTTGCCGATGCCCGCCACGGCCCGCTGATCCAGCAGCGCCGCCTTCACGGCCCGCCGCGAGCGACCGAGCCGCGTCGCCAGCTCATCGCCGTCCACGACCAGCCCGTCGGGCCCGAGCTTTGATGTGCCACACGCCGCCTCGAGCCCACGGTCGTCGAGCAGTCGGATCGTGCCCAGGCCACGGCGGTCCCAGAACAGGAACCTGGCCGCGGGCCCACCGGCCAACCGCACCACGAGTCGCACGTGCTCCTCGGTCGGCGGATCGACGACGAGCATCTGCCCTGTCATCCGCGGCTCGATCACCAGCCACTCCCGTGGTCGGCTGGCAGCCTCGGCGACCTCGATCACCACCCGCTTGCCCCGCCGGTGCACCCCCGCGATCGTCCGGTCAGCCAGTCGCCGCACGAGCACGGCCGCCGCGGGGCGAACACTGAGCGGCCGCACCCGGCCGCGGGGCAGCGTCGCCGACACGATCCGCCGCCCCACGACCCCCGCCAGGCCACGGCACATCGTCTCGACCTCGGGGAGCTCGGGCATCGCAGCATCGTAGTCGTCCGGGCGAGGCACCCCCAATCGGCCGCTCGGGGTTGCCGGTTCCCCGGAGCCGGCGTTGCTGGCAAGCGAAGGCAGGATGCCGAAAGCGCAGCCAGCATCGAGCGAACGGCGGGCAGGATGCCCATAGTGCGCGTCCGGGCGACGGGGACCGGCAACCCCGAGCCTGTGTCACCCACGACGTTCGACGGCTCCTGGCCGTCCCAATGGGCCGCTCCCCGAAGCCGGTTACAATGCGGGCATGGCTACCATCGATTCTGCCGTCTCCAGCGTCCCCGATGCCCTCGGCCGGTTCGGCCGGTTCGGCGGCCGCTACGTGCCCGAGACCCTCTCCGCCGCCCTCGACCAGCTCGAGCGGGCCTACGACGAGGCGATCGCCGACCCCGCGTTCGCGGCCGAGCTCGATCGGCTGCTCGCGACCTTCGTCGGCCGGCCCACTCCCCTGCACTTCGCCGAACGGCTGACGAATGAGGCCGGCGGCGCGCAGATCTGGTTCAAGCGCGAGGATCTCAACCACACCGGCGCCCACAAGATTAACAACACGCTCGGCCAGGGCCTCCTGGCGATGCGGATGGGCAAGCGGCGGATCATCGCCGAGACGGGCGCCGGGCAGCACGGCGTGGCCACGGCCACGGCCTGCTCCCGGTTTGGCCTCGACTGCGTGGTCTACATGGGCTCCGAGGACGTCCGCCGGCAGGCGCCGAACGTCCGGGCGATGCGGCTGATGGGCGCCGAGGTGCGGCCCGTCGAGACGGGCTCCCGGACGCTCCGCGACGCGATCAACGAGGCGATGCGCGACTGGATGGCCTCGGTCGAAGACACCCACTACATCATCGGCTCGGTGGTGGGGCCGCATCCGTTCCCGCGGATCGTCCGCGACTTCCAGTCGGTGATCGGCCGCGAGACGGTGGACCAGTGCCGCCGGCAGTTCGGGCGGCTGCCCGAGGCGGTGGTGGCCTGCGTCGGAGGCGGCAGCAACGCGGCCGGGATGTTCTTCCCGTTCGTGGATCACGCCGAAGTGCGGCTGGTGGGGATCGAGGCGGGCGGCCGCTCGACCCAGCCGGGCCAGCACGCGGCCAGCCTCTCGTTCGGCTCGCCCGGGATTCTCCACGGCAGCCTGAGTTACGTGCTCCAAGACGCCGACGGACAGACGTCCGACGTTCATTCGGTGTCGGCGGGCCTCGACTATCCCGGCGTCGGCCCCGAGCATTCCTATTGGCGGGATCTCGGCCGCGTGGAGTATTCGAGCGTGACTGACGATGCGGCGCTGGCGGCCTTCGACCACGTGGCCCGTCGCGAGGGGATCCTGCCCGCGCTCGAAACCTCGCACGCCCTGGCGTGGGCCGTCGAGGAGGCTGCGCGGCGGCCGGCCGACGAGATCATCGTGGTCTGCCTCTCGGGCCGCGGCGACAAGGATGCGGCCGAGATCGCCCGGCTCCGCGGCCTGGCGAACGACGGAGGCCCGGCCTGACGCGATGGCTGCTCACCTCCCTTCCACGCACCGCCCGATCGCCGCACTCGAGGCGATGTTCGCCGCCAACCGGGCCGCCGGCCGCAAGGCCGTGGCGCCGTTCGTGACCGCCGGTGATCCCGATCCGGCCACGAGCGTGGCCGTGCTCGAGGCGCTCGACCGGGCCGGGGCTTCGCTCTGCGAACTCGGCGTGCCCTACAGCGACCCGATCGCCGACGGCCCGGTGATCCAGGCCTCGTATACGCGGGCGCTCGGGTCGGGGATCACGCTGGAGAAGGTGTTCGGCGTGGCCCGCGAGGCGACCGGCCGCGTGGCGATGCCGATCCTGGCGATGGCCAGTTACTCGCTCGTCTTCCGCCGCGGGATCGACCGGTTCGTCGCCGACGCCACGGCGACGGGGCTCGCCGGCTTCGTGGTGCCGGATCTTCCGGTCGAGGAATCCGACGACCTCGATGGAGCCTGCCGGGCGGCCGGCCTCGCGCTCGTGCGGCTCGTCACGCCGACCACGCCGCCCGCGCGGGCGGCGGCCATCGCCGCCAAGTCGACCGGCTTCCTCTATTGCGTGTCGGTGGCCGGCGTGACCGGAGCCCGCACGGAACTGCCGCCCGGGCTGATCGACCGCGTCAAGTGGCTCGGCGGTCAGACCGACGTGCCGATCCTCGTCGGCTTTGGGATCTCAGGGCCCGACCAGGTGAAGGCAGTCTGCGAGGTGGCCGACGGGGCGATCGTTGGCTCGGCGCTGGTGCGACTCGTGGCCGAGCAGGCGGCCAACGGCCCGGCGGCTCTCGCGGCCGCCATCGAAAAGTTCGTGGGCGACCTCACCGCGGCCGCGTGAGCGGGACCGAGGTCGCCTCGCATTCGGCGGAGCAGCCGCCAATCTCCCTGGCCACGACCAGCGGCGCGGCGCTATAATTTCTCGCGTCGAGCAACAATCGCAGGCCGCGACGAGGGCCTGCAGGGAGGTCGTCTCGCCATGTTCTCCGCCCGCGATCCGGCCGAAGTTGAACGGTTCTTCCGCGGCCTCACCGAATACGCCTTCCACGCCCGGCTCGGCGTGGTCGATCCGCCGCTGATCGACTACGTCTCCGTGATGCTCGTGCGGTTCATGCGCAACGAGCGGCTGGCCGTGCTGCCGGGGGCGGGCGAGGAGTCGGCCGATGTCGGCCACATGCTGCTTGCGGCCGAGCGGCACGCCGACCCGGCCGAGGCCCGGGAGGAATACCGGCACATTGGCGACGTGACGCTCTTCTGGAGCGGCCTCTATCCCGAGGCCCTGGCCCGCTACCGGCGGCCGGGGCCCCACGCCGACCTCGTGGGCTACAAGGCGGCGGGTCGGCGGGCCTACTGGCTGGCGGCTTCGCTCGAACCTGAAGAGGCCGCCGACGAGCGGGCGCTCTTTAAACGGCTGGCGCACGAGTATGATCTTTGCGTGGAGGGTCTGGCCGAAGTCCGCCGTGCCTGGGGCGACGCGGCCTAGCGCACCGCCCCACCAGGCTGTCGAACGGCGGACCATGACCCTGACGCAACGCTTCACGCTCGCGCTGCTCAGCGCGACGGTTGTGCACCCGGCGGCCTCCCTGCATGCCTGGGAACCAGGCGGCGCAGACCTCGACACGGCGATCGCCGGCGGCGACTTCACGGCCTATCTGGACCGCGTCACCGTCTTCCTCGCCGAGCAGTCGGCCGGCAAGACCGACCAGGCAGCACTCACCGCCCTGATCGAGGATCCCCAGGTGCGGGCCGCGATCGACCAGCGGCAGCTGATCGCCGCGTGCGGCACCGACACACTGGGCCTCTTTGCCCGGGCCGATCCCGCCAATCGGGCGTTCCTCGACTGGCTGATGAAGGACACCGCGGCCCTCGATCTGTTCCTGGAAGGGTTCGTGCCGCTGCACCTCAAGGCCCGCGAGCAGAACGATTATTCGATCAGCACCGACGCGCTCGATCGCCTCCGCAGGATCAAGGCCGCCGATCCCGCACTCGAGGCTGGCCTGTACCTGCGGGTGGCGATCGCCACGGCCATCGCCCCGCCGGGCAGTGGGGCGCCGGGCGCCGGCCAGGGCAAGACCGTCGATCCGGTGGACCGCTACAAGCACTACAAGGAAGCCCACCGAAACAAGGAACTCGTCCCCAGTTTCGCCGGCCTCACCGTCTGGGAACTGCAGAAGGTGGTGCAGTCGGGCGCGTCCAACGAGGACCTCGCCTGGGGGCGGCAGATGATCCGCGACTGGCGGCCCGACCTGCTCGCCGACGAGGCCGTCGTCAACTCCACGAGCTTCGTCTGGCGGCGCGACGCACCGCCGCAGTTTTACCTCTTCAAGGGCATGAAGGACGTGCTGGCGGGCGGCGGCAAGTGCGGACCGCGGTCGTCGTGGTCGGTCTTCATCTGCCAGGCCTGCGGCGTGCCGGCCGCGGGTGTCGGCCAGCCGGCCCGTGCCTGCGTGGCCTACAAGTCAGCCGACCCGATGGTGGAGCCACAGCCCGGCAGCCACTGGAAGGTGGGTTTCGGCCGCGGCTGGCAGGTGTCGAAGCTCGAGGGCATGAGCGGCCCGGAGTTCATCGCGGCCGTCGAGGACCGGGCCCACCACGAGCAGTTCGTGCAGGTCGAGCGGCTCCGCTGGCTGGCGGCGGCGCTGACGCCGGCCGAGCGGGGGGCTCCGATCATGGCGGTGGCCCACGCCATCCAGAAGTCGCTCGCCACCGGCACGACCGACCTCACCTCCTCGCTCAAGGCCGAGGAGGCCGAAGCCGAGCCGGGTGCCGTGAAGGCGGCGGCCGCGCCGTCGGCCGGAAGCCGCGGGGCCTCGTATCAGTCGCTCACCAACTGCGCCTGCCACGGAGGATCGTAGCCGGCCGCCTCGACGGGCAGGCCCGCACGCACGACCGCCGCGACGAGTTCCGCCGGCGACACGCGACCCGGATCGATCACGGCGACGACCGTGTCGGCGTCGGTGGCCCGCACGTCGTCGCCAAGCGCGCCGAGGGCGACGGTCGCCGCCTCCGCCCGACCCGGGCACCGGAACTGATACCGCCAGCGGCGGCCCTCGGCGAAGGTCGCAGGATCGTTGCGGCCCGCGGCGACGAGCCTTCCTTCCCGAAGCACGGCCAGGTGCGTAAAGCAGTCGGGCACCCGCGCGTCGTCGATCGCGGCCAAGACGGTCCGACCCATCAAGTGGGTGTCGCCTACGAGCCGCTCCACCGCGGCTCGGCCGGCGGGATCGAGCCCGCCGAAGGGGTCGTCGAGGAGCAGCA
>CAXNGP010000089.1:0-7391 GCA_964201845.1 Pirellulales bacterium | reverse complement strand
CACGGGCGATGAGCGAACCCGCGCCGAGGCGATCGACACCCGACTGGCCCGGTTCGAGGCGATCCAGGCCCGGCAGCTGGCGCTCGCGAACGGTCCGGCGGGCGATCCTTCGCCCCTGCGGCTGGGCAGCATGTGGTCGAGCCTGTCGGCCGTGGGTTCGCGGCCGGTGCGTCCCGGAGTGCTCCCGGGCGGTCGCCCGGCCGATGGCCGGCCCGACTGGACGCCGCCCGACCAGATCGAAACGACCGGCCGGCTCGCCACCGTCATCTCGCGGCGGCCCGACGCGCCCCGCTGGGCGCTCGTCGACGGTGAGAACAACGTGCTCGTGTTCGTCACGCCGCGGCCGGGCGTGAGCCTGGCGCCGCTCGTCGGTCAGCAGGTTACCGTCCGCGGTGCGGAAGGCTACATGCCCGAGTACAAGCGGCCCTATCTGGTCGCTTCCGAGGCCCGGCCGCGGATCGCCGTGGCCGCCCCGGCGCGGGGCGACACCACGCAGTAGCGGAAAACGCCCACCCCGCTGGACGCCGCCCTGAAATCCGTACGATAGGCTTCATGGCCACCCGCACGGATTCCGCGACCACCGGCACGCTCACGATCGGCGACCAGTGGAACGCGATCACGATCATCGCCCATTCGCAGACCCATCCGCTCAAGGCGATCTGCGAGCTCACCGAAAACGCCATCGACGCCGGCGCCGGCTCCGTGCGGATCATCCGCCGCCGCCGGGGCGGAGAGGCGTATCTCGAGTTCGAGGATGACGGCCGCGGCGTGGCGGCCGATGCGGCCGGCCGTCCCGACTTCGAGCGGATCGCCACGCACCTCTGTGACTCGATGAAGCGGCGGCTCGTCGCCGAGGACCGCCGCGGCGTGCATGGCGAGTTCGGGATCGGCTTGCTCAGCTTCTGGAGCCTGGGTGAAGAACTGCGGATGACCTCCGCCGGCAGCGACGGCCGGGCGAGCGAGCTGCGGCTGGTCCGGGGCCGTCGCGAGTATGAGATCCGGCCGGTGGCCGGCCTGCTGGCCGCCAGCGGCACCCGCGTGGTCGTCGGGCCGTTGCTCGAGGCCACCCGCAACCTCGTCACCGGCGAGAAGATCGCCCGCTACCTGTCGGCCGAGCTCCGCGACCGCATCCGCCGCTCCGGCGTCGACCTGCGGGTGATCGACCGGCTGACCCGGGCCACACGGGCGACGCCGGGCGGCCAGCAGGCCCGGGGCGAGATCGTGGTCACGCCCCGAGAGTTTGACGGCGAGCGGCTCGAGATTCCGCGCCGCTACCCCACGCCGCTCGGCGACGTGCAGGTCGAGGTCTACGTGCGGAGCGAGGGAGCCGCCGCGGGCGGTGGCATCTCACTGTGCAAGGACGGCACCCGCGTGCTGCCGCGGATCGCCGAGCTGCTGCCGTTCCAGGAGTCGCCCTGGACCGACGGCCGGCTGGAGGGCATCGTCGATTTCGAGCCCCTCGCCTTGGCCCCCGGCACCCGCAATGGAGTCGTGGCCGACGACGCGCTCGAGGCGCTGGTGGAAGCCGCGGAGCGGATCGCCCCCGACATCGAGCAGGCCCTCGCCGAGCGGGACGAGGCCGAGACCGAGCGGGCCAGCCGGCAGATCCTCAAGCAGGTCCACAAGGCCTTCGTGACAGCGCTCTCGGAGCTGCCGGCAGAGGAGTATCTGTACTTCGACATCCCGAAGCCGGCAGTGGCCAGAAGCGAGGCCGACGAAGCCGACGCCCCCGGCGTGGCCTCGCTGTTCGCCGCCGAGCCCGGCCCGCTGGCCGGGGTGCGGATCACGCCCCGCCAGCCGCGCCGCGGTCCGGGTGGCGAGGTGCGGCTCGCAGCGGTGGCCCGCGACGAAGCGGGCGTGGCCGTAGGCGGCGACGTGTCGCTCCACTGGCGGCTGGTCGCCGGCACCGCCTGGCTCACCGCCGACGGTTCGGCCTGTCGTGTGCGGTCGGATGCCGTGGGCCTGGCGACCGTCGAGGTCGTGGCCCGCCAGGGCGAGACGGAGGTGGCCGACACCGTGGAGGTGAAGTTCGTGACGGGCGACGAGGCGGCGGCGAGCGACCGCCGTTCCCGCGGGCTGCCTTCGTATCGGCTGGCAGCCGAGCCCGGCCGACCGTGGCGGTCGCGGTACGAGACCGCCGGCAATGAGATCGTGATCAACTCGGCCCACCGCGACTTCCTGGCCAGTCGCTCCTCGCCGGCCCGCCACCGCCGCTACATCGGCAAGCTCTACGCCAAGGAAGTCGTGCTCTCCAACTTCCCGCACGAGTCGCCGACCGAGGCCCTCGAGCGGTTCGTCGAGCTCACGCTTCGCACCGACGACGCGCTGTAGAGCCTGATCGCGGTCACTCGCTTCGCCCGACGAGCTATCGGCGAGCGATCTTCACAGGCTCGGAGCGGTGCCGGTCGCTCGGCATCAAAGGCCCGCCCTGAGGGCCAGGTCAGTGCACCGCCCGATTGCGGCCCAGGGCGGCCCGTTCCTGCCAGCGGAGCGTAAGGATCGTGACGACGGTCGCCACCGTGATCTGCGTGGCCAGCGCCGCGATCGGGATTCAGATGGCCGGATCGTAGGTGCCGAGGTTCTGCCAGAACACGGGCACGCCGTCGCCCTCGCTGCGGCAGCCGCGATGCGTGCAGTAGAGCGGCGAGAAGAGCTTCGCGAGCACGGCGAGGACGCCCCCTTTGATCGGCAGGATCGTGGCGCCGAGCAGGATCTGGGGCGTGATCAGGAACGGCACGGCGAGCACGCCCTTGTCGGTCGAGCGGACGCACGCCGAGACGACGAGGCCGATCGCCGCACACGCCACGGCGGCGAGCCAGTTGCAGGTGGCGGAGACGACGGCGCTTCGCCGGTAGATCGCGGCGGGGCTCTCGCCACCGATCGCCTCGCGGACCAGGAATCCCAGTTCGACGGTGGTTTCGAAAATCGCGACCTGCACGGCGAGGACGACGGCCAGGGCCACGACCTTCGCGATCACGTAGGCGGCGAACTGCAGGCCGTGCCGCCGCTCGAGGTCGAGCATCGGCCGCTCCTTGACGATCTCCCGGAATCCCGTCACGAACCCGAGGATGACCATGCAGATGCTCATCAGCGAGAGCCAGATGAACGTGCCGCCAGGATCGATGATCTCGCGATCCGGCGCGACGGGGACCGTGTCGGTGAGGGCATCGCGGATGAGCCGCTGGGTCGATGGCTCCCGCAGATGGGCGAGCATCTTCGGCTGGCTGTCGAGGAACACCCGGATCTGGCCGGGAATGCTGGCATCCTGCTCGGAGACCGAGTCGGTGACGAGCGCCTGCGATACCTCACCCCACACGTCCGCCAGGACCTCCTTCTCGCCGGGTTCGAGGAACCGCGTCAGCATGAGCGGGTTTTGGAATCGGATGTCGGCGAAGCCGGCCAGCACGACACCCGCGAGCGCGAGCGGAAGGAGCAGGGACGTCGCGAAGCCCACGCGGTCGCGGACGGCCGTCTCGAGTTCCCGGCAGAAAAACGTGGTGAACTGGCGGACGAAGCCGGGGATCGAGACCGCCGCGAGCGCGGCCACCTGCTCCGGGGCGTTGCCGGGGATCGGCTCGTCGGCCTGCCGAGCTTTCGCGAGGAGGCGGTCTTCGGCGAGCCGCTCCCGCCAGCGGTCGGACCAGAATCCGGGCGGCTTGTCCTCGATCGCGACGTAGACATCGGCGAGCCGATGCACCCCGAAGTGGCCAAGGGCCTCCACACGCGAGCCGAACCAGACCACCTCGCCGTAGCCCAGGATCAGGAGCTTGCCGGCCTGGTCGACGTTGTCGAGGTGGTGCGTTACGGCGAGCACGGTCGTGCCGGCGCGGGCCCGGTCGGCCAGGAGCTTCATGATCCGGGCCTCGGTGGCCGGGTCGAGGCTGGCGGTCGCCTCGTCGATCACGAGCAGGCCCGGGGCGGCGAGCATCTCGGCCGCCAGGCTCGCCCGCTTCATCTCGCCACCCGAGAGGTCGCCAATCGGCTGGCTTCGCACCCGGTCGAGGCCGACCTCGGCGAAGACCCGCTCGAGCGCGGCCTGTCGCTCCGCGGAGGACGCCTGTGCCGGAAGCCGGACCTCCGAGGCGTAGTGAAGCGCCCGCTCCACCGGCAGGGCCGGCGGATTGACGTCCCGCTGCGGCACGTAGCCGATCGCACCGCGAAGGGCGTCGGCCTCGCCGAACACGTCGTGCCAGCCGACGAGCAGACGCCCGGTGGCGACCTCCCGCTCGCCCAGCAGCGCCCGCACGAGCGTGCTCTTGCCCGCCCCGCTGGGCCCCAGCACGCAGATGAACTCGCCCGGCTCGATCCGGAAGCTGACGTCCTCGAGCAGCAGCTTCCGCTCCCCGCCGCCGGCAGGCACCGCCACGGTCACGCCCTCGGCCACGACAGCGAGGCCGGTCTGGGCTGCGGGCGGCATGGAGGGCAGGTTCCACCAGGGATGCGGGCGGGAGGATTTCAGTCGCGGAATCAACCCTCCTCGTGACCAGAGCAGGATACCATCTTGATCGGACACGAACCCCCGCCGGCCGATGGCTTGCCTCATGGCGCAGCGACGCACGGATCTCGACGCCCTCCGCGGCTTCGCCATGCTGCTGGGGATCGCGCTGCACGCTTCCTTGAGCTTCTTCGCCTTTCCCTGGCCTGTCCACGACACCCGGCGCAGCGATCTGCTGCCGCTGTTCCCGGTGGCCGTGCACGGCTTCCGGATGCCGCTCTTCTTCCTCCTGAGCGGCTATTTCACGATGCTCGTCTACCGTCGCCGCGGGCTCACGAGCCTGCTGGAGCAGCGGTTCACGCGGATCTTCCTACCGCTGGTGATCGCGGTCGCCACGATCCTGCCGCTCGACACGGCGCTCAAGGAGTTCGCGGGTCGCACGATCCGCCCGGAACCTGCCAGCGCGGAGATCCTCTCCGGCGACGAGGCGGCCGTGCGCCGCAGGCTCGCCACGCCGGGGGCCGTCGGGCGCAAGGACGCCTTCTACGGCCGCACGCCGCTCGCCTGGGCCACGCTCCACGGCGACCCGGCGATCGTGGCCGCGGTGCTCGATGCCGGCGCCGACGTCAACGAGCGCGACGGCAGCGGCAACACGGCCTTGCACGTGGTGGCCTACTTCGGCCGGGATGCGGCCGGCCGCCTGCTCGTGGAGCGGGGCGCTGATCCGCGGGCCCGGAATATCGTCGGCCGGCTGCCGGCGGCGGCCATGGAGCTGCCCGCCGACGCCGCCGCGGAGTTCGCCCCGCTCATCGGGCTCGACACGCTCCGGGTGGACGACGTCCTGCAGGGCCGCGCGCGACTCCGGGAACTGCTCCCCCCCGGCCCGAACCCGGAGGGCACGGAGGGCGGCTCGCTCGACCGGCTGACGCTCGCCTACTCGCGGGTCCTGTCAGCGGAGCGACTGCGATTGCGGTTCGGCTCGTGGTCCCTCCATCTCATCGATACGAACTTCTTCGACCACCTCTGGTTCCTCTGGTTCCTGTGCTGGCTCGTCGCCATCTTCGTGATCCTTGCCGTGACGGGCCTCCTGCCATCTGGCCGCCAGCGGTGGTGGCTCGTGGCGGCATCGTGTCTGCCGCAGGCTTTGATGGGCATGACGCTGGCGGGGTCCTTCGGCGCCGACACGTCGTTCGGGTTCCTCCCCAAGCCGCACGTGCTCGGCTATTACGCCTGCTTCTTCTTTTTCGGCGTCGCCACCTTTGCGGCCGAGGGCCTCGACACGCGGCTCGGCCGCCGCTGGAAGTTGCTGCTGCCCGCGGCGGCGGTGCTGTTCGTGGCCGGGATCGCGACGATGAACGACCGCGCCCTCGCCACGCTCGTCCAGCCCGCCTACGCGTGGACGATGTCGCTGGGCCTGATCGGCCTGTTCTGCCGCCTGTTCCCGCATCCCCGCCCCGCGGTGTCGTGGCTGGCCGACGCGTCGTATTGGATGTATCTGGTCCACGTCCCGCTGGTGATGGTCGCGCAGCTGCTCGTGCGGGAGTGGCCGCTGGCCGCGGGCGTGAAGTTCCTCCTCATCCTCGGCCTGGTGACGCCGCTGTTGCTCGCGAGCTACCGCTGGTGGGTGCGGTACACCGCCATCGGGAGGCTGCTGAACGGGCCGCGGGAGTTCCCCACCGTCGGCCCGGATCGTCAGTAGCGGTGGTCGTCGGGGTCGTAGTCGGGCGAAAGCACGACGTTTCCCTGCGGATCGGCCACGTACTTGTAGCGGTGGTCCACCAGCCGCCGGAGAAACCGCGACCGCACGATCGCCGAGAAAAAAGTCTTGAACGATTTGCCCTTGGCGTCGAGCGGCTGCTCGGAGGCGAACATGAACATCGGCAGCAGCATCTCGTCGTGGATGGTCTCGTTGTGCCACACGTTCTGCGGCGGATCGAACGGGTTTCGCGGATTGGCCGAGGAGTTGTCGTAGGAAACCTCCGCCTCGAACCGTGTGCCGGCCGGAAACCGGCGCGGTTTCTCGAGATCGTACGGCGACTGCCAGTTGTAGTCCCACTGCGGCACTCGCAGGACGAGCAGCGGCTGCTTCTCACCCGGCAGGTGGGCCTTGATCTCGACCCACCGGGCGAGCTGGTGCGCGTGGGGCACGACGCCCACGAAATCCGCATCCCGGGGGAGCGTGTAGCTGCCGCGGACGCGGAAGTCGGTGACGCCCGGGGGCACCACCGCGAACTCGCCGCTGAGGTAAATCATGTTCATCACCTTGCGTGGCGGCTGCTTGGCGAGCCAGATGCCGACGCGGCTCGAAGCGGTCTCGAGCTTCCCGGTGCGGACATAATGCACCTGCACCGCGATGTCGCAGCCTGCCGGAATCAACACCGCCGCATCGGCCGGGGCGACCGTCGCCCGGACGCCCGGCACGAAGCCGCCCACGAACGCGGCCGCGGCTGGCCGTCGTCGCGAATGGGCGGCACCCGGAACCCGATGCCATGGGAATCCTGGAAGCCACCAGCCTGGTCGTCGGGATGGCTGAAGCCATCGCGGCCGCCGTGCTCCCGCACGGCCTCTTCCGCCGTCTCCCGCGGCAGGTGGCCCATCAGCGCGTGGTGCACGACTTTCCGATTGCCGGGCAAAAACTGGATCGCGCGAAGCCGCAAGTCCTCGCCGCGGTAGAGCGGAAACACGATGTGGCGGTAGACGTCGTTGCCGTGGGCACCGAGTTGCGTCGGCTGCGGCTGCTCGAGGACGATGTCGGGGGGCCCGAGATCCTCCTGGAAGGCCGAGTAATCCGGGAGCGGCGGCAGCGGCGGCGTGTCGGCGGGATTCCCCGCCGGCTTGTCGGCGGCCACCCACTGCCGCAGCATCGCCAGGTCCACAGCCGTCGGCGGCTTCGGCCACTTGTAGTCGAGATCGCTCTCGATCTGTGCCGGCGGCATCCGCCGGGCTTCGATCTCCT
>CAXNGP010000088.1:0-7454 GCA_964201845.1 Pirellulales bacterium | reverse complement strand
CCGCTACGCGACACGAACCGTGTCGCACGATGCGTCGTCCGAGCGGGAGTTGGCCGCCGAGCAGCCCCCGCGTTCAGTGTCTCGCTTCTCATCGCCCGATCTGCCGCCCGCCGCTGAGCCGCCCGCAGCCAACGACCCTTCCCCCGCCGGCCCGGCCGCCGGTACCGAGGCCGAGCCCGCGGACACGCCTGCTCCGCCGCTCCCCGCCGCCGCGCCGATCCCGGCCGCCGATCCGACACCGCCGTTGAACGCGCCGATCGCCCCGCCAACTGCAGCCGCCCCGCCCACTGCCGCGGCTCCAGGGAATAACCTGGCCGGTGACGTCGAGTCGACCGAGCCAGCGGCCGCCGCTGAACCGGCGCCGCTGGTGGCCGGCGAATCACCGGACCAGACGCCGTTCCCGTCCGACACGCCGTCCAGTGACGACCAGTCGCTCCAACCGCCCCCCGCGGCCAGCGCGGCAGCGGAAACGCAGGCCGGGTTCGAGCCGGCACCGCCCGCCGGCGCGGATCCCGCGGCCCCCGCCCCACTCGACACCGTGGCCCCGCGGGCGATCGACGCCGACACGACCAGCCCGGGGTCGGCCTTCCCCACGGCCTCCGCGGCGGTCGATCCGCCGGCCGCGGCGATTCCGGCCGGCCTGCCCCCCGCGCCCTTTGCGGCGGCACCGCCGATCGGCCCACCTCGCCCGCTGGCTCCTGCCGTTGCCCCGCCGGAGCCTCGCCCCGACGCTCCCGCCGGTGTGACCGATCCACCGGCGACCGAACCGGCCATCGAGGGGCAAGGCACACCCGGGCCGCTCCAGCTCGAAGGGGTTCAGACACCGCACCTGACCGTCGAGAAGCGCGGCCCCAAGGAGATCCAAGTCGGGCAACCCGCCCGCTTCGAGATTCTCGTCCGCAACGTCGGCAGCGCCACGGCTCACGAGGTCACGCTCCGCGACGAGGTGCCCCGGGGCACCTCGCTGATCGCCACCACGCCGCCGGCCGCGCCCGTCGACGGCGCCGCGAAGGCCGAACTCGTCTGGCAGCTCGGCGCCCTGCTGCCCGCCGGTGAGGCCCGCGTGCTGATGGAGTTGATGCCGGAAGAGGAAGGCGAGGTCGGCAGCGTCGCGAGCGTCAGCTTCCGGACCGATGCCACGCTCCGGGCCCGGGCCACGAAGCCGGCCCTGGTGATCGACTGCCCGCCCCCCGAGCCGGTCCGGATCGGCGGTGACGTGGAGGTCACGCTCACCGTCTCGAACCGCGGCTCCGGCACCGCCACGGGCGTCGTGCTCGAGGCCTTCCTTCCCGAGACGGTGTCGCACCGGGCCGGAGCGGAGCTCGAGTTCGACGTCGGCCAGCTGCGGCCGGGCGAGTCGAAGACCATCGACCTCGTCCTCGGCACGCGAAGCCCCGGTCGGGCCCCCGCCCGGTTCGTGGCCCGGGCCGACGGCGGCATCGAGATCGACCAGCCGCTGCCCCTCCCGGTCACCGCGCCCACGCTCGAGGTCACGATCGACATGCCCGCCCGGCGGTTTCTCCAGCGGCCGGCGACCTGCACGATCTCGATGGTCAACGCGGGCACCGCGTCGGCCCGCGCGGTGGAGCTGGCCGCCCAGCTGCCGGCGGGCGTGAAGTTCGTGCGGGCCAACCACGCCGGCTGGCACGACGAGCGGTCTCACCGGGTGCTCTGGAACCTCGAAGAGCTGCCGGCCGGCGAGACCGGCACGGTGGAAGTGGTGGTGATGCCGGTCCAGGCGGGCGGCCAGCGGATCACCGCGGCGGCCCGCAGCAACGACGGTCCGTCGGATCAGGCGATCCATGTCTGCCAGGTCGAGGGCCTGGCGGCGCTGGCCTTCCACGTGGCCGACAGCGAGGATCCGATCGAGGTCGACGGTGTCACCGAGTACGTGATCCGCGTCGCCAACGAGGGGACGAAGGCGGCCTCCGGCGTGCGCCTGGCGGCCACGCTGCTCGGGGATCTCGAGCCGGTCGAAGCCGAGGGCCCGGGACGGCACCGCGTCGAGAACCTCGCCATCGCCTTCGAGCCGCTGGCCAAGCTCGGACCGGGCGAGGAGGCCGTCTACAAGATTCGCGCCCGGGGCCGGCGGGCCGGCCATCAGCGGGTCCAGGTGCAGCTCGTCAGCGACGACCAGCCGACCCCGATCTCCAAGGAAGAGGTCACGAGCGTCTACGACGACCGCTGACGCGGGCCGATCGTCGGCAAAGTTGCGGCCGGCTAGCGCCGCTCCCAGGTCTTGCCCTGCAGGTAGCGCTCGGCCCGCTCGCGGGTGACCGGATCCTTGGCCACGGCGAGCACCCGGTCGAGGGCCGCCGTGAACTCAGGCTTGTTGGCGTCGCGGAGCTTCTGCTGGTGGGCGAGTTCCACCACGCCCTTGGCCGCGCTTTCGGCGAGCGGCGGCGTGTCGAGGGAGGGCACGATGAACCGGAGCGTCTCCACGGTGCGGATCGCGCCGGCCCGCTCGAGGATCCGCCGCCGATCGTCGTCGGTGGTGCAGAGCTTCATGGTGTCGGCGAGCAGCGCGAGCCGCTGCGCGTCCGAGAGCCCGTTGTTCGGAATCGGCGCGATCCGGATCAGCGTGCCCACGAGCAGCCGCCGCTCCCCGTCGTCGCTCGTCTTGGCGAGCAGGCCGAGGAGCCGATCTTTGACGGTGGCGTCGGGCCAGCGAGAGAGGGCCGTGAGCCCGAGCGTGCGGCGGGCCGGGTCCGCATCGGCCACCAGCGCGTCGACGATCGCGAGCGCCTCAGGGCCACCGACCCGCGCGACCAGCGGCAGGAGCGTCTGCTGCGTGGCCGGGTCGGCGGCCCGGTACGCGGTCAGGATCTCGGCCGCGGCCGGCTTCACCTCCGGGCCCGCTCCGCACACGGCCACGATCGCCCGCACGGCATCGTCTCGCTCCGCGCCCACCTGGGCGGCGAGGAATCCGGCCACCATCCCGGGCACCTCGGCCGGCCCGCCGAGCCGCGCGAGGGCTCGCATCGCGGCGGCCCGTAGTTCGGGGTCGTCGGCCTTGGCGGTGGAAACCAGCAGCGGAAGCGCCGCCCGGTCGCGCCGCTCGGCAAGAATCTCGAAGATCGCCGCCCGGCCAGCCGCCGGCGTGGTGGCGTCGCCCGCGGCGGCCACCAGTTGCGGCGAGACATCGGCTGCCTGAATCGCGACGAGCCCCGCGCGGGCCGCATCGCGGACCGGTCCTTTCCCTTCCAGCCGGGCCACGAGCAGCGGCACGTGCGCCCCGCTGCCGAGCGCCGCGATCGCCCGAACGGCGGCGGCCGCGACCGACTCGTCACCCGAGGCCGCCATGCTCACGAGGCCGGGCAGGGCGGCGGCGTCGCGGCGGCCGGCCAGCGTCGAGATCAGCCGCACCTGAACCTCCGGCGGCACGGCCGGCAGCACCTTCTCGGCGAGCTCGACGGAGTAGGCTTCGCCCGCCAGCCCGTCGCGCAGCCGTTCGAGGGCGACCGCCCGCATGTCGGGGTCGGAGCCCTTGACGAGCTCGACGGCGAAGGCGAACGCCTCGCGCGATGCGGGCTCGGCATCGGCCCGGGGAGCCGCGGCCACGAGGCAGACGACCGTCAGCACGAGCGAGCGGACAAGGGCATGACAGGGAGCGACCATCGCAGTCACCTCGGGGGACGGGAATCGGGGGGGGACGGACCGGCGGCCGACCGTCAGCCGTCGATGGCGGCGAACAAGCCCCGCTGGCAGGCCATGCGCACGGCGCGACCGCGGTGCGTGGTCGGGGCGTCGCCGACGGCCTTCGAGAGCGCCTCGTAGATACCCCGGGCGTCGGCCTTCCGGCCCGCCTTCACGAACGCCTCGGCGCAGGCGAGCCGGGCATCTACGACGGCTTCGGCCGCCGCGCCGCTCGCCTGGGCGGCGGCGAGCGCCGCCGCGGCCTCGGGGCCGGCGATCAGGCCCAACGCCTCGGCGGCGGCCACCGCGACGGCCGAGTCGCCCTTCACGAGCGCCGCGATCGCCGGCACGCTCGCGGCGTCGCGCTTGGCGGCCAGCGACGAGAGCATGCCGATCGTGAGGTCGCCCCCCACGCTGCCGAGCGCCGTGCGGAGCACCGCGGTCGCCTCGGGGGCGGCATACCGTTCGAGCGCGAACCGGGCCATGTGCGACAGGTTCTTGTCGGCCAGCAGGGCCGCCAGGGCCGGCACGCTCGCGGCCGTGCCGATGAGTGAGAGCTTGCGGCAGGCATACTGCTTCGCGGCCTGGGGCGCCTGCGAGCCGAGCACGGCCGCGAGCCGCTTCTCGAGTTCGGCGGTCAGGGAGGCGTCGCCGTGGGCGGCCACGACGGCGGCGTCGATCGGCGCGAGGGTCTTGGCGTCGCCGCCCCAGTCGAAGGCCGCGAGCGCGGCGAAGGGGGCGTCGAGGCTGGCGGGGTCGATGGCCATGGAAAGGTCTCCTGTCGGAGTGGTCAGCCCTTCGGCGGGCGGGCGGTGCGGATGCGTTCGGTCACGTGATCCAGGTCAGACACTCAGCGTCAAATGATCCAGGGCTCGCGGCGGGCACGATCGACGAGCCGGTTGGCCTCCTCGTCGCCCTTGAAGGCCTGGGCCTCGCGATCCCACTCCAGCGACCGCTCGAGCCGGTAGGCGATCGCGATCATGTGGGGCGCCATCATGGTGTTGACGGCCAGTTCGATGTCGCGAAACGGCTTCTCCCGAGTCTTCACACACTCGATGAAGTCGGCATAGATGCTGCCCACGCCATTGCGATAGAGCGGAACCGCCTTGGGCTCCCGCTTGACGCCGTCGCCGTAGATCTGGATTGCCCCCTGGTGGGCCACCGAGGGCTTCCCGGGCCGCAGGGGCTGGGGCCGGTTATGGTGAATCGCGACGTTGTTGGGGTATTCCGCCGACACGTAGGCCCCGTGCCCGCCGGCGGCCGGATGGTAGATGACCTTGGCGGGCTGCAGTTCCCGCAGGTCGGCCGCGAAAATGGCGCCGCCGAAGTGGTGGGCACCCCAGTCGGTGAGGCTGCCGCCGGAGTAGTCGAAGTAGCTCCGCCAGCTGTTGCCGCCGGTGCCGAAGTTGCCGTCGCAGCGGCCGGGGTTGTAGGGCTCCCAGGGGGCCGGGCCGAGCCAGAGATCCCAGTCGATGTCGGGGGGCGTGGGCAGGCCCGGCAGGGCGCAGAACAGCGACGGCCCGCCGACCGAGATGTCGAGTTCTTTGATCGTGCCGGCCTCGCCGGCCCAGCAGGGATCGACGATGCCGCGATAGTCGCCGAGCACCCGCTGGCTGCCGCCGGAGACGACCCGGCCGTAGCGCTGGGCTGCGGCCACCATCAGCGGTCCTTCCCTGAGCGTGAGCGTCTCGGGCTTCTGGAGGTAGACATCCTTGCCGCCGCGGCAGGCGGCGATCGTCATGATCGCGTGCCAGTGGTCGGGGGTGGCGATGTGGACGGCGTCGATGTCGTCGCGGGCAAGCAGCTCGCGGAAGTCGACGTAAGCGGCACAGTCGCCGTTGCCATTCTTCTTGTCGGCGCGGCCCTTGCCCTCGTCACGCCACTTCTTCCGCACGTCGCACACGGCCACGTACTGCACGCCGGGCATGCCGAGGAAGGCGTTTTGATCGCCCGAGCCCATGTTGCCGATTCCGATCCCGCCCATCACGATCCGGTCGCTCGCCGGCGGGGTCGTCGCATCGCCGAGCGCCTTCGACGTGATCACGTAGGGCGCGGCGACGGTGGCGCCGGTCGCCGCGGCCGCCTTGAGAAAGTCGCGGCGGGTCGCCGCCTGGGGCGGGAGCTTGGCAGAGGATGCCATCGGGGCTGATTCTCCGGGGGCGTGGAACGAACGGGCCGGAAACCTGTCGCGAGCCGCGGCACTCTACCGCTCGGCCAAGCCGGACACAAACTGCCCGCCCCACCCCCCTTCTGACTCCGCCCCTCACATCGGCCCTGCCATCTATACTCCGGCCGGTGTTCGCCCCCGGCGGAGTCATCCCTCCGCCCGCCACGCCACCTCCCCAGGGCCTTCCTTTTCCATGCTCGCCACGTCGATCAACTCACTCGCCTCGTGCCTCCTCCTAGGAACCTTCCTGGCCATGTCCATGCCTGCCGTCCACGGCGACGACGCCGTCATGCGTACCCCTGCCGCCGGGGAACGGATCGTGTTTCTCGGCGACTCGATCACCCAACAGGGCGCTGCGCCCGGCGGCTACGTGACGCTGGCGCGCGAGGCCATCGCCACCGCGTTGCCCGACAAGGGAATCGAGGTGATCGGGGCGGGCATCAGCGGCAACAAGGTGCCGGATCTCCAGCAGCGGCTCGACCGTGACGTCCTGGCGAAGAAGCCCACGACCGTCGTGGTCTACATCGGGATCAACGACGTCTGGCACTCGCAGCGGGGCCAGGGCACCCCGAAGGAGGCGTTCGACAAGGGGCTGCGGAGCCTCGTCGAGCGAATCCGGGCCGCCGGAGCTCGCGTCATCCTCTGCACGCCGAGCGTGATCGGCGAGAAGCCGACGGGCCAGAACCCGCTCGACGCGATGCTCGACGAGTATGCGGGCGTCACGCGGGCGGTGGCCGCCGACCTGAAGACCGGCCTCCTCGACCTGCGGAAGGCCTTCATCGATCACCTCGCATCGGCCAACGCCGCCAAGGCGGACAAGGGCACGCTCACGACCGACGGGGTCCACCTGAATGCGGCGGGCAATCGGTTCGTGGCCGACCGGATGCTCGAGGCGCTCGGCGTGTCGGCCGGGGGCGACGCGGCCAAGAAACTGCGGCACGTCGTGCTCTTCAAGTTCAAGGAGACCTCGACGCCCGAGGACGTGGCCCGGATCGTCGCGGCCTTCCGCGGCCTGCCGGCGAAGATCGCCGAGATCGACGGCTTCGAGTGGGGCACCGACGTCTCGCCCGAGGGCAAGGCCCAGGGGTTCACGCACTGCTTCCTCGTGACGTTCAAGACCGAGGCCGACCGCGACGCCTACCTGCCGCATGCCGCCCACAAGGAGTTCGTGTCGATCGTGGGGCCCCACGTCGACAAGGTCTGCGTGGTCGACTTCTGGGGAGCCGAGTGAGCGCCGACCGCGGAGCACGCCGATGCACATCGTCCACGTCTTCGTCCACGTGAAGCCCGGCAGCGAGGCGGCCTTCGAGGCCGCCACCCTGGCCAACGCCCGGGCGAGCCTCGCCGAGCCGGGCGTGGCCCGGTTCGACGTCGCCCGCCAGCAGGACGATCCGACGCGGTTCGTGCTCGTGGAGGTCTACCGGTCGCCCGAGGCCGCCCTCGCCCACAAGGAGACGCCGCACTACGCCGTCTGGCGAGACACCGTGGCCGGGATGATGGCCGAACCGCGGTCGAGCGTGAAATACCTGAACCTCCATCCCGACGACGCGGGCTGGTGATGATCCCGGGCTTCGAGTTTGCGACGGCCGGGCGGATCGTGTTCGGCTCGGGCGTCCGCCGGAGCGTCGGCGGGATCGTGGCCGGGCTTGGC
>CAXNGP010000087.1:0-7467 GCA_964201845.1 Pirellulales bacterium | reverse complement strand
AAACCCCGCAGGTCGGTGAAGTTCCAGTTGCGGGCGTTGCCGCACCGCTCAGCGGTGAGCGGCGTGAAGAAGATGAAGCTGTAGGCCGTGGCGGCATTGGCGGCCGCGGGATCGGCCGAGGCGACCGGCCCCTCGCCGAGCGTGCTCTCCGAGAAGGCGACCGTCTTCGACTGCCCGTCGGAGAGGTTTTTCGCCCGGATTTCGGAGTTGATGAAGAACAGCCCGTCGGTCTCGAAGGGCGTTCCGCCGTCGCCGCCGCTGCCGGTGCAGACGGCGTAGTTCGTGGGCCCGAAGACCGGCGAGACCGGCCGGCCACGGTCGCTCGGACAGAGGAAGAGCGGCACCGACCGCGCGACCGCGGCGCGGTTTTGGTTCGAGATCGCGGTCGACCCAAACCCCGTGAACAACGGCACGGTCAGGTCGAGGTCGGCGAACAACTTGCCCTCCTCGAAGTATGGGGCGAGGTGCGCCAGGGCCGACCAGCGGAAGAACTGGTGCGGGAACCGCCGGTTGCCGCTCCACTCCCGCGACTCGGCGCCCACCGGATACCGGCCCTTGGCCGACTCGTACGCCGTCATGGCCAGCCCCAGCTGGCGGAGGTTGTTGCCACAACTCGTCCGCCGGACAGACTCGCGGGCCGCCTGCAGCGACGGCAGGAGGATTCCCACGAGCACGGCGACGAGCGCCACGACCACGAGCAGCTCGACCAGCGTGACCGCGCGCCGGCTCATGAAGCGGGGCCGCATCGCCGGCGATGGAGCGCCCAGGCCAAGCCGCCCAGGCCCACCGCCGCGAGCGCCACGCTGCCTGGCTCCGGCACCGGTGCGACGACAAGCCCGCCGAGTTGGCCGAATGAGGCGTTCGAATATCCGAGCGACGAAAGCGCGCCGTTCGATCCGAGCATCGAAATCACTCCCGATCCGGACACGCTTGCCGCCAGGATCGAGCCGTTGGACAGCTTGGCGATTGGCCCGACCTCGTAGTACTTGTCGGCGCCGAGCGAGCCGAACTCGGTCGTCACGGCCGTGCCCAGGTTCGTGCGAAAGACCTTGCTGTTCGTGACGCTGCCGATGAAGAGCGACGTGCCGTCGAGGATCAGCCCGGCCGGCCCCGACAGGCCCCCGGTAAAGAACTCGTCGGCCGCGACCTGCTGCTGGTAGGCCCCGGCTGCATTCAGCGACACGACGTTGCCCATGAAGACGGGGTTGCCGCCGAGGTTCACGTACTGCGAGTTGCTGACGTAGGTGGTTCCGTCGGCGGCGACCGCCAGGCCCGAACTGCCATTGAGCGTGATGCCGGTGTTGTAGGCGTTGGAGGAGACCGTGGGGGAGACCGTGTTCCAGCCGCTGACCTGCACGATGCCCCCCTCACCGCTGCCGCCGAGGGTGCCGACGCGACCGACGAGCATCTGGCCGCCCAGCGCGGTGGGCCGAAAGGCGATCGCCCCGGGCTGGGCCTGGGTCGAGGCGTTGAGGGAGACGAGCGGCGCCCACTGGTTCGCGGCGATGTCGTAGCGCGAGATCCGTGGGGCGATGGAGCCGCCGTCACCCCACTCCGCGATGTACAGCCGGCCGTCCGGGCCGAGCGCCAGGCCCGAGGGTTGAGCCAGCCCCGAAACGAGCGTCGTCACCGGCGTGCTCTGTTCGAGGTTCGAGGGGTCGACCGTGTTTGCGGAGTCGAACCGGACGAGGGTGTTGCCTGACTTGCTGACTGCATAGATCCACTCACCCCGCGCGAATCCGGGCAGACATGCGGCGGAGGCGACGAGCAGGAGGCGGAGAGCATGAAGCGGAAGGCGGGACATGGACGTTGGAATCTCCTGAAAGGCCGTCGGATCGGGGACGGACGGCACGAGCGAGGAACGGATCAAAAAAACCGGCCGGGAACGAACGTGCTGAACGGACGGAACGCGGAAGCTGCAACCAGCCTGAGGGCCAGTGAGCAGACGAAAAACTGGGTCGCCGAAAGAAACCTGGCGACGATCACGCGTTCACGAGCAGTTCCCGAGGGTCGTGAGCTGAAGCTTCGCTCACGTTTGAGAAAGGTTAGCAGGAAGCCCTGCCTCATCGCAAGCGCTGGGACTCGGAGAAACGGCGGGGCGGGGCGAGGTTTCGGCCCCCCCCTCAGGCGCCGGCGCTACAGGCCAAACCGGCGTAATCCGGCCGTTCTGCGGCCGTTTGGCACCGTCGGGCAGCCACCACACGGCCATCCCGGATGACGAAGGCGCCGTGCATCTGAAAGCCGTCCCCGACGAGCGGGCCGATCCCATGGCCGGCGAGCAGGGCCCGCCACCCTGCCCACCAGACGGCCGGCCCGAAGAGCTGGCCGAGCGACCCCCGCGGCAGGTCGAGGGCTCGGTAGAGTTGCTTCCCGGGGTCGGAGATTCGATCGATCCGCTCGATCCCACAGCGAGCCAACAGCGGCCGGATATCGTCGTCGGACCCTTGGTGAACGGCCACGAGCCGCAGGCCGGCCGCCTCGATCCGGGGCAGGGCCGCCGCCAGGTCGGCGATCGCCTCGCGGCAGAAGATGCAGCCTGAATGGCGGAGAAGCACCAGGAGCACCGGCGACGATCGCGAGACCGCCGCCAGCGAAGTCCCTGACTGCGTGGTCGCCTCGGCCAGCGCCGTCTCGAGGTCGGGCGCCGTCGCCTCGCCCGCCGTGTCGGTGTTCACGCGGAACGCATACATGAGAATCGCCCCGAACGGGATCCACCAGATGAGGTCGTTGGTCGGGATCGTCACGCCGAAGGCGGCCGGCACCGTGCCCTGGATGACGCCCATCGCGTAGCCCAGCGGACCGAAGATTTTGCCCAGCATGCCGACCAGCACGATCGGCCAGTGGCGGGCTGGATCCCGGGCGGCGGCGAGGTAGCCGATCCCGTAGACGCCCACGATCATGCCGACGCATTGCCAAATGAAGGGGTAGTTGGGTCGCTCCATCCCCGTCAACGCGAACAGCCAGTCGGGAAACACCACCGTGAGCGCGCCCCAGGCGAGGTTGTACGCGCCCGCCGCCACCAGGCAGGTGGTCATCCAACGCGGGTGGACGGGCGGCGGAGACGGCATCGGGTACGCGGACGCTGTGGGTCGGGCAAGCGGGTGGGACCACGCCGGACGTGCGGGATCCCACCCCGTTAAGACCGCAGCCCCGGGCCGCCCGTAACCAGCCCGGCCGGCCGCCGACGCTTATGCTTCAGGCATGAACCACTCCACGACGCGGGCAATCCTGACGGCGACGGTCCTGGCGACGCTCGTGCCACCCTGGGTTTTCGGCCCAGGCGATCGGGCTGCGGCCAGTCCAGTGGTCGACGACGAGCGGCTGTCGCGGGATTTCGTGGCCAAGCTCGGGCGGCTCGTCGATGCCGCCGGGGCTGACGCCGGCACCCTGGGGTCGGAAGCCGCCACCGCCCAGCTCACCGCCGTCGAGGGGCGGGCGGTCCGCGTGCCGGCGGCGAGCGTCCCGTGCACGATCGGGCCCGAGCGGTCGGTCTACGAGGCCGTCGTGCCGGCGGTGGTCGTGGTCGGCTCGATCTACAAGTGCGGCAAGTGCAACGACTGGCACATGGGGGGGCTCGCGAGCGGCTGGCTCTTGTCGGCGGACGGGCTCGTGGTGACCAACCACCATGTCTTCGGCCGCGACCCCAATCACCGCTTCGGCGTGATGACGTCCGATGGCGAGGTGTATGGCGTCAAGGCGGTGCTGGCCGCCGATGCTCCAGGCGACGCGGTGATCGTGCGAATCGACTCGCGCGGCCGCCAGCTTCCGTGCCTCGCGCTGGGAAAGACCCCGGAGTGCGGGGCCGACGTGACGGTGATCAGCCATCCCGCCGGCCGCTTCTTCTGCCTGACCGAGGGCGTCGTGTCGCGGTTTCACCGCCAGCGGCAGCCGCGGCCTGAATCGGGCGACGAGCCGCCGGCGGACGGCGACCGCCCGCCGCCCGATCCCGCCCCGGGCCGGGCCGCGGTCTGGATGAGCGTGACCGCCGACTACGCGATCGGCTCAAGCGGCGGCCCCGTGCTCAACGACGCCGGCGAGGTGGTGGGGATGGTGTCGCGCACCTTCTCGACCCGCTCGAGCGACCGTCGGCGCTCCGCGGGCACCCCCGGCGACCAGATGGTCTTCAAGGACTGCGTGTCGCTCGACACGCTGCGCCGGCTGGTCGCCGACGACCCTTCGTGACGTCGGCGGCGCTCCCTCGCGCGTGCGCCACCGCACGTGAAGCGAATGCCCGGCTAGGATTCGAACCTAGACAAAGGGAACCAAAATCCCTTGTGCTACCGTTACACCACCGGGCAGCGATCGGACGCCGCGAACCGACTGCCCGCGGCCGTCCCACCGCCGCATGATACCGGACGCCACCGCCGCCGGAGCAACCCGGCGAAGGCCGGCACGATCGGCACCACCGCGTCGATCCTCCCGGTCGGCTGCGAAGCTGCACCGGTCGGGAAAAATCGCCGATTGAGGAAAGGCCTGCGGTCGCGCGGGGCCGGGGGAAGACCCCGCCGCCCGCCACCCGGCGGCACGGATCGGTGTGAGAGCCCGGTTTCAAGGAGGACATGGCGATGGCATACGGCGATGTCGCTGGAATGACCGCAGGGTCGCGGCCGCAGGACATGCGACTGGATTGGAAGTCGGCGTTGACCGGCGGTGGGATCGTGATGGTGGTGGCCTACGTCGGGCTCGTGGCTCCCGCCTGGCGGCAGATCACCGCCCTGCAAGGGCACGTCGCCCGCCTGGCAGTCTCGGTCGATTCACTGAACGAATCCCGCGACGGCGTGACACGGGCCACCAGCCTGCTCGAACGGCTCGAGGCCCAGGCCGCACGGCTGGCCGCCGCCGAGGCGACGCTCGATCGCTATGAATCGCTGGCCACGCGCATCGCCGACCAGTCCGGACCGGCCGAGATGGCCGGGGTCACGATGGACCGGATCGATGCGCTCCATGTCGGCATCATCGCCGGGAGCGGAAAGCTCGCCGACGTCGAGACCACCCTGGCCGTCGTCGATGGACTGGCCGCACGGGCGGCCGCGACCAGCGAAGTCGCCCACGGCACAGCCACGACGCTGGAGACCGTCGAGTCGCTGCAGCGGGAACTGGGGACGGGCTTGGCCAGCCTCGATTCGGCCGTGTCGGCCGCCACGCGGCTCGCCGACCTCTCGGTGACGCTCGCCGCGCGGGCCGGCGACACCGACCGGGCTGCGACCGGGCTCGACGGCCTCGTCGCCCTCCAGCAGGAGCTCGTACGGTCAGCAGGCGACCTGGATGCCGCCGACGCGGCCCTGGTGCGACTCGGCGACCTCGCCACTTCGCTCACCGACGCCTCGGGCACGGTGGGGCAGCTCCAGCGGTTCGTCGTCGACGTGATGCTGCTCGAACCGGCGATCGTCCGGGCCGTTCGGGCACTCGAGCCGGTGGCCGAGTTCACGCGGAGCGGTCGGCGGGTCGAGGTCAAGAAGGTGAACGCCAAGCCGCGCCCGGACCTCGAGGAGACGACCGACGTCGACTCGGAAGAAGTGCCGGAGGTGGCCCGGGTGCTCGTCGACGAGGAGCCGGAAGCGTCGCCAGAGAGCGGGGTCGGCTACTGATCGGCCCCGACCGCTGGTCGGCTGAAGCGGCCGCCGAACGAGCGGCGGGAGCGTCGCGCAATGGGGCCGCTGGGACTCGAACCCAGGACCAACGGATTAAAAGTCCGATGCTCTAACCAACTGAGCTACGGCCCCACGGCCATGGTACCGCCGGGGAGCCCACGAGCAACCGGCCCGTGTCGCGCGGCGAACGCACCGCCGGCCGCCGGGAACCCCGGCGAAATGCCCGAGAGAGGACTTGAACCTCCACCCAGTTACCTGGACAAGAACCTGAATCTTGCGCGTCTGCCAATTCCGCCACTCGGGCGAGTGCGGCCGGCGGAAGGCGGTCCTTCCGCGCCGCTTTTGATGCTACCAGCGGCCGGCGGATATACAACTGGCCGCCGCCTTCCACCCGCCGCCGCGAGGCCATTTCCCGCATGCCACCCTCCGCCATCGTGGTCATCCCGGCCCGGCTGTCGAGCACGCGGCTGCCCCGCAAGATGCTCCTGGCCGAGACCGGCCGCACGCTGGTCGAACACACCTGGCGCAACGCCGCCTCCACCCCCGGGACCGACGCCACCGTGGTGGCCACCGACTCCGACGAGATCGCGGCCGTCGTCCGCTCCTTCGGCGGGTCCGCGGTGATGACCTCGCCGGAGGCGGCCAGCGGCACGGCCCGGATCGTCGAGGCGCTCGACCGGCTGCCGCCGGCCGACGTGATCGTGAACGTGCAAGGGGACGAGCCGGAACTGCCGGCCGCCGCGATCGAACTCGCCGTCGCGCTGCTGGCGCGCTGCCCCGAGGCGGGCGTCGCCACGCTCGTGACGCCGCTGCGCCGGCGCGACGATCTCGACGACCCGGCCGCCGTGAAGGCCGTGCTCACGCCTTGGCGGCATGCGGCCGGGGCCGGCGGCGGGTGGACGGGACCGATCGAGGACGGCTGCTGGCGGGCGATCACGTTCAGCCGCGCGGCCGTGCCCCATGCCCGCGACTGGAGCGACTCGCTCCTGGCCGCGGAGCCGCCGCTGTACTGGCAGCACATGGGCGTCTACGCCTACCGCCGCTGGGTGCTGGAGGCGTGGGACTCGCTTCCCCCCTCGCGGCTGGCCGCGCACGAGAGCCTGGAGCAACTGCGGGTGGTGGAGGCCGGCATCCCGATCGTGGCCGGCGCGATCGCCCACGCGGCCCGGGGCATCGACACCCCGAAAGACTACGCAGCCTTCGTAGCGCGCGAGCGCGCGCGCGGGTGACTGCCGCGGGCCCGGGCGGCTTCGTCTCGGGTAGCGCGGCTCGGAGTTGCCCGTGCCGGCTCGGCGGACGTTCGCTGCGGGCATCCTGCCCTTCGCTCACTCGATGCTGCCCTCGCTTCGCCATCCTGGCTGCGCTCGGCCAGCAACGCCGCTCGCCTGGCACCGGCAACCCCTCGCTGGGGCATCCGTCATTCACCCTGCTCGCAAGCAGTGACAGTCACCCTGATTGAGCGATTGTTCCTGACAGACAGCGGCCGCGGGCCGCAGGCACGCCCGCAGCCGCCGCTCCGCGGCGGCCCTGCGAGCCCGGAGGTGCGAGCAGCAAGCGAGGCGAGGGGCACTTCAGCTGCCCCTCCGCCTCGCCAAGGCTTCGCGGGCCAGGGATGGCCGCGAAGCCGTGAAGCCAGCGTCAGTCCCAATACCAGACGCCGGCGGGCAGGGCTTGCGCCGCGGTGCGGGCTTTGCCGACCTCGCCCTTCTCGTCCATCAGCAGGTTCGGCGGATCCATCGCCAGCCGGGGATACATCGTCACGCCACCGCCGATCGGCGTCAGCAGGCGGTTGCCCTGCCAGACGGCGTTGATGGCCGTCTCGGCCTCGCGCGGGGCGGGGAGCGTCTCGATCGGGTAGGCCTTCTCGTCACGCAGG
>CAXNGP010000086.1:0-7471 GCA_964201845.1 Pirellulales bacterium | reverse complement strand
CATCGACGAGGGCCAGCACGGCCTCTCCCACGAGCCCAACTCCAATGCCGACGCCCAGGAGAAGCTCACGAAGATCAACACCTGGTACGCGGGCGAGGTGGCCCATCTCGCCCAGCGGCTGGCCGCGACGCCCGAGCCCGGTGGCGACGGGTCGCTGCTCGACCACACCACGATCCTGTGGACGAACGAGCTCGGCGAGGGCAACTCGCATTCCCACGACGACATCCCCTGGCTGCTCGTGGGCGGCGGCCTCGGCTTCAAGACGGGCCGGGCCGTGCAGTTTCCGGGCGTTTCCCACAACCGGCTGCTGGTCACGCTCGCCCGGGCGATGGGCCACGAGTCGCTCACGACCTTCGGCAACCCCGACTACTGCGGCGACGGCCAGCTCGCGGGCCTGGCCTGAGCGCCGCGGCCGGCGGGGTCCGCGGCCGGTGCGGTCGGCCCCTGCGACGGCGCGGGAGACGCTGGCAGCCGGCTTGAGCCCACCGTCGGCATGAACCGCTTCCGGTACCTCGCCGGCGTGATCCCGGTCGCCTCGCTGAAGAGCCGCGTGAAGTGGCTCTGCGACGAGAAGCCGAGCTCGAGGGCCACGCGCGACAGCGGCGTCGAGTCGCTCCGCAATACGTCCAAGGCCTTCGCCAGCCGTCGACGGTTCACGAACCGCCCGAAGCTCAGACCCAGCGTGCGATGAAACTTCCTGGCACAGTGGCTCGGCGAGAGGCCGACGAGCGCGGCCAGCTCCTCGAGGCAGATGTGGGCATGGAGGCGGGCGTCGATGTAGTCAACGAGTCGGCTCGCGCACGCGGGTGAAAATACGCTCGCGTCGTCGGCCCACTCCGGCCGCGTCCCGCCGAGCAACTCGACGAGCCGCAAGACCAGCTCGCGGGCCGCGATCTCCGCCCCCAGATCGCGACTCAATCCGAAGCCGGTCGGGCTGATCAGCCGCCGGACGCATCGCCTGAGCACCGGATCCCTGGGCGGCACGGCAGGGCGATACTCGAGCGGCGTCCCTGCGTGATCCGATCCGGCAAGATCGACCAGATGCTCCCGGGGAATTCGGCGCAGATAGACACTCGCCGACTGCGGCCCTGACCGAATGATTCGGGTGTGATGGTCGTTGTCGCCGTACCAAAAGGACACATCGTCTCGGGCGTGGTGGATGTGGCGCTCGCAGCCCCTCCGACTCCACCGCAGATCGAATGCTCCCGCCGTCCCGATCACGACCGTATGCGTCGCCGCCTGTTCCTCGTGAACGACGCATGTCTCTGGCCGCAGGCCAAACGAGACCCCGAACCACGAGTGGTGCGGCAACGGCCCCAGTTGCGTCCTCCCGATCGTATTTTTCTCCCCCTGCCATTGACGAGGCTGTCCTACCCACAAGCTGGCACAAACATATCCACGACACTCCCCTTTTTACATACGAGTGTCCCCCCCACACGGGCAGGTCTGTGATTCGCTTGGCGGCACCGTTGGTCAGGGGTGTGGTGCCGCCAGGCATCCCGCTTCCGGACGGAGAGCCGGCGGGCGCTGAAACAGACGATCGTGTCGTGAAAAAAACCGGGGCGAACGCCAGCTTTCCCCCGGCCTGTAGGCCCGGCGGTCCGGGCGCGGCGTCAGGGTCACGGCCGCCAAGCCCGCCGCCGCAGACACCGTAGTGTGACGCGGCCATGGCTTCACTTACGCTCGCCTGCGGGTCGAAACAAGGCATGCCAGACACGACACGCGGTCGAGGTGGGCGAGGCACCGCTCGGCGCCGAACTCTCGTCCGAAGCCAGCCTGCTCTACGGCTTCAAACTGCGAACGACCGACCAGGTCGGCTGGCTGCCCCGTAGCGCGGTGATCATGGAGGGCTTCACGCCCGTCGCCGGCGACGTCTGGGGCACCGAGCCCGTGGCCACCTATGCCTTCGGCTGGGAACTGGCCGAGCGCTGGCGGTTCGATTCGGCGCTCCGCTACGCCTATGCCGACAGCGAGGAAGGCCGGTTCGACCGCTGGATGCCGTCGGTCGTGCTGCGGGCGCCCGTCACGCAGCGGTTCGAGGTGCATGCCGAGTGGTTCGGCTCCTGGACCCAGGGCCTGCCCGATGATTCCGTGCGGCCGTTCGTCGGCCCCGGCACCCATTTCATGATCACCCCAAACTGCGAGATCGGCTGCCGGATGGGCTGGGGTCTCACCCGCGACGCGGCCGGCTACTACGTCGACGTGGGCATCGGCTGGCTGCTCTGACCGGCACCGCCGGGGCGACGGCGCGGCCGAGGCGGTGGCCTACCGTGTGCCGTCGTTGCCGGGCGCCACGATGGCGTCGTGCCGGCCGCGGACCTCTTCGGCCGGCAAGGCCCGGCGGAAGAGTTTCACCTCGTCGATGCGACCCTGGAAGTGGGCGCGGTGGCCCGGCGCAAAGCCGCCGATCACGAGATCGAAATGGCTGGGATTGATCGGGCCCGGGCGGTCGAGCGTGGCGACCTCGACGCCATCCACGAAAAGCCGCATCTTCCGGCCGTCGAACGTACCGGCCAGATGCACCCAGCGGCCGAGCGGCATTGGCTCCGGGGCGACGAGGTGGTGGCTCCACGCGGTCTGCGGCACCTCGAAGCACGGCTTACCTTCGAGCATGCCGAGCCGGTAGCCCGTCTCGATGCCTCCCCCCTGGATGCGGCTCACGATCCAGCGGTCGTGTTGCCCCGGAACGTCGGCATGCACCCAGCACTCGATCGTGATGGCCTCCGGGATCGACAGGAGCGGGTCGTCGGGGACCTGGATCACGCCCCCCGCGCACTCGATCGCACCACCCACGATCCCCGGCACGCGGCCCACGCCGAGCAGTTCACCGCCCAGCCGATGGCCCGATCCGTCGTAGGCCACGGGCGTGTCAGGCGGCTCGTCAAACGCCCACCAGCCCACGAGGTCGGCGTCTGGTGGCGAGGCCGTGACTCGCCGTGTGAGCAGAGGCCGCAACCCTTCGCGGCGGGCGAGCGACCGCCGCGCGGCTCCGTCATAGGGCCCGAGGCCCACGTCCTCCGGGATCAGGTCGACGTGGTCGGCTTGATCCCCGGCGAACACGGCGCGGACCGCGTCGAGATACCCGAAGCCGTGCTGCCGCGACGGCGCGATGAAATGCCCCTCGCTCCATTCGTTCCAGTTGTCGATCAGGATCATCCGGCTGCCGAGCGAGCCCGGGGGCGACGACTCGACGATCGCCTTGGCCTCCCGCAACAGCCGCTCGAACCGGTCGGGGGGCACCGACCAGACGCTGCCCTCGTCGTGCCAGCCACTCCAGCCCTGCGACACGGTCACCACCTGGGGGAGCACGCCCCGGTCGCGGATCGCACGAATCGCCGCCAACTGCCCGACGACGGCCGCGTCGGGATCGGGACTGCCGGGGAGATGCCAGCAGTAGGCGAACGACGCATCGACGCCGAGATCCCGCATCGTGTCGAGCGTGGCGGGCACGAACCCCCGGTGTTCGCCGATCAGCGTCAGGCCGGCGAAGCCCGCCGCCCGGCAGGCTGCCCGCATCGCCTCGACGGCCCGCATCGCCGGCTCGAGGCCGCCGAGGTCATGGATGAATCGCTCGGTGTCGTAGACGAAGAGCACCGGCTTGCCGTCGATCGTGAGGTAGTTTCGCCGTTTGAAGAAGGTCTCGATCCAGGAGGGCACGAGGTTGTCGAGCAGGTCGCGCTCGTCGGCCACACCGGCCACCCCCTGGGCCTGGTTCTCCCAGAGGATCGCAAACGTCATCGTGTCGGCGACCTGCGACCGGAACAGGCTTTCGTGGAGCCCGCGACCGAATCGCGTCCGCACCGGGGCGGCCTGGCCGTCGCGGTACCAGCAGTAGACGAAAAACGAGATCCCGTGCTCGAGGGCCCACTTCGCCTCCCACTCCGCGACCTCGGGGTGCTCCTGCGCGTACAGGCCCAGGGCGGGAAGCCGCTCCGGATGCCGGAGCACGCCCCGCCACAGATCGACGCGATCGGCTTCCCAGAGCGGACAATGAATCGCGCCGACGAGCAGGTCGGGCGTGACGGGGTTCGGCCGCGGAACGGCCGCGCGCCGCTCGAACGCGACGGGGGGCAGGAATCCGATCCGCAACGGGTGCTGCACCGTCTCAGCGCCCGGAGCCGTGAGCTCGAGCCCGATCTCCGCCCGGCCTTCGGCCGCCGCCTCGACGATGAACCGCAGCCGCTGCTCGCCGTCGGTGGGTGCGATCCGGATCGGGCCGGTCGCCGCCGGGGAACGCAGCTGCAGGCCCGGCGGCAACCGGAGCGTGGCCGTCACCTCGTGAGTGGTCGTGCCGTCATTGACGACGACCGCCGTCAGGCCGACCGGCCGGCCCGCGCGGCAGATCGGCTGATCGGCGTGGAAACTCCGGACCACGAGGCCCGGCTCCGCGGCGGACGACGCGACCACGCCCGCCAGCTGAGCGAGCAGGCCGACGGCCAACACCCGCAACGAGACGACCTGACACCGACGACCACCGCGGACAACCTCATTCATGCCTGCGACGATACCACACCTCCCAGCAGCCGTGACGACCCGCCCGTTCACGTCAGGATCGGGGTGATCACCTCGCCGGCCACGTCGGTCAGCCGGAACTCACGGCCGGCGAAGGGATACGTCAGCGAGCCCTCGACGGAGTTCGGCGACGCCTACCTGACGCTGACGAAGGAACTGGCCACCGGCCTCCGCGACCGCTGAAGGCTGGGGCTGGCCCCGGGTTTCCCGCCGGCTGGCAGGTCACCGCCGGCCTCACTTCCGCTCGACGGCCGACGCCTCCCGCAACCACGCCAGGATTTTTTTCGTCGGTTCGTCGCCGGCCGCCCCCAACTCACGGTTCAGCGTGAGGTGGTTCTTGTCGGCCGCATGAACCACCTCGGCCGGCGCACCCGCGTCGCGGAGCTTGGCGGCGAGGGCCTCGGCCTGCTCGCGGCTGTCGGCGCGGCGGGCCACATGGAAGAGGAGGAAGGGCGGAATCGATTTGCCGGCCGTGACGTGCTCAATCGGCGAGGCGCGCCGCTGGGCGGCGGCGTCGGCGCCGAACACCCGCACGTACATCTCCCGCATGGCGGGCAGCCGGGCGATCTCCAGTTGCCTGGGGACGTCGTAACCGGCGCCGTCGAGCAGGATCGTGCCCGCGACCGCCGTGAGGTCCAGATCGCAGCCTTTCAGCAGCGTCTCATCGGTCGAGACGAGGGCGACGAGGTGGGCCCCGGCGGAGTGTCCCATGAGGAAGATCCTGTTCGGGTCACAGCCGTGCTCCCCGCCGTGCTCGTGCAGCCAGCGGACGGCCTCGGCCACGTCCTGGGCCTGCTCCCGCGGCGACACCGTGTCGGCAAGCCGGTAGTTCGCGCTCGCGAAGGCGTAGCCTTGACCGACGAACGCGGCGGGCTTGTCCCCGACCATCGATTTGTCGCCCTTGCGCCATGCTCCCCCGTGAACGAAGAGCACGACGGACCGTGGCTGGCGGTCGCCGGGCTCCTGCTCCGCCAGGAAGAGATCAAGCGTTCGCCCAGGCTCCGCCGGGGCGTCCGCATACGGGATGTCCCGCACGACCCGGATCGCCGGCGCGGCGGCGGCCCAGCTCGTGGTGGAACCGGCGCCCGCGGCACACCAGGCCGCGAGCAGCACGCGTCGGGAGAGTCGTGTCATCGGCGGGAGCCCTCGGGGGGCCCGGGCGACCGTGGCCGGGCACAATGGCTGCCGGGACCGTCCTGCAGCCCGGAGTTTAACGGCCGACGCGGGCTCGTGGTTGCGGTCCGGCCGGAGCCGGTCACCGGGCACGCCACTCGGCCTCGGCTCAGGACCGCATCCTTCCGGCAGCGGTTCGCGTGGGGCATACTCTCGGACTCGTCATTCCACCCCGGAGGAGCTTTCCCATGCGTCGTGACCTCGTGCTCGTGTGCCTGATCGCAATGGCGGTGATCGCGCCGCCTGCCAGCACCTCCGCCGCCCCGGCTGACAAGCAGGTTTACACCGACCGCGCCGCGGCCGACGCCGACTTCCCCTTCCAGGGCGAATACGAGGGCGTGGTGAAGCACGATTCCGGTGAGGCGAAGTTTGGCGTGCAGGTCGTCGCCCTGGGCGATGGGAAGTTTTCGGCGGTCGCCTATCCCGGCGGCCTGCCCGGCGCCGGCTGGACGCCTCCCGACAAGATCACGGGCTCCGGTGTGCGGGAGGGGGAGGTCGTGAAACTCGAAGGCGTCGACCTCGGTGGCACGAAGCGGCGGGGTGAGATCCGAGCCGGATCGCTCGTCGTGCTCGATGACGCCGGGGGCACGATCGCCACGCTCGCCAAGGTCGAGCGGAAAAGCCCCACGCTCGGCGCCGCGCCGCCCGCGGGCGCGATCGTGATCTTCGACGGGTCGGGCCCGGTGGACGAAACCCAGACGCTCGTCAACCCGAAGCTCAGCGACGACGGACTCCTGATGCAGGGCGTGGCCACGAAGCAGGAGTTTGGCGACGCCACCTGGCACGTCGAGTTTCTGCTGCCCTACCAGCCCACGGCCCGCGGCCAGGGCCGCGGCAACAGCGGCGCCTACTTCCAGGGCCGCTACGAGGTGCAGATGCTCGACAGCTTCGGCCTCGAGGGCAAGAACAACGAGTGCGGCGGGATCTACTCGGTGGCCGCCCCGAGCGTGAACATGTGCCTGCCGCCGCTGTCGTGGCAGACCTATGACGTCGAGGTGACCTCGCCGAAGTACGAGGGAGACAAGAAGGTCAAGGAGGCCCGGCTCACCGTCCGTCACAACGGGGTCTTGATCCACGACAACGTCGAGGTGCCGAAGGTCACCCCCGCCGGCCGCGACGGGAAGGACAAGACGGTCGGCCCGCTCTATCTCCAGGACCACGGCAACCCCGTGCGGTATCGCAACATCTGGGTTTTGCCGAAGTCGTGAGCCGCGTCGGCAAGACCGCCGCTGAGGTCCAGGTCCTTGGGGCCGGCTCCACCGAGGCCGCCAGGGCGGCCGGCACGCTGCGGGCCGCCCGCCGCGTGCTCGTCACCGGCTTGAACGAGGCGCCGGCGGCGGCCATCCGTGCGGCCTGCGACCTGGCCGAGAGGCTCGGGGCCGCGATCGACACGGGCACGGCCGATCTGGCCAGCCCGCTCGGCCCGGTCGCGGTCAGGGCCGGCGCGGTCACCGCCGACGCCGAGGACCTTCGCGACCGCGCCGACCTCGTCGTGGTGTGGTTCTGCGAACCCGATGTCCACCGGCCGGGTTTCACCGCCGCCTATCTCGACCCGCCTCTGGCGGGCGGGCGACGGCGACACGTACTCGCCGTCGGCGGCGCGGGCGGCCACCTCCAGCTGCCCGCGGAATCCGCGCTCGCTGCGGCGCGGCTCGTGCATGCGATCCTGCTCGGCCACCCCGTACCGGCCGAGAACGCCGCCGCGGCAGCACTCGCCGACGCGTGCCGCGAGCTTGCCACGGCGATCCGCGGGGCCACCTGCGTGGGATTCGTCACGGCCCGGGCC
>CAXNGP010000085.1:0-7565 GCA_964201845.1 Pirellulales bacterium | reverse complement strand
GTGTCGCTCTCCCACTCCCCGCGGATGGTCCGTCGCTACCGGATGGTGCTCGTGATGGCGGGCCTGTCCCTCGTGGCGGGCCGGCTGGCTCGGTCCGCCGAACCGGCCGCGACCGACCTGCCGGCCTACGCCAAGGCCTCCGGCGAGGTCGCCGGCTCGCTCAAGTGCGTCGGCTCCGACACGATGAACAACCTCGTCGCCCTCTGGGCGGAGGGCTTCAAGAAGTTTTATCCCAGCGTGCGCGAGGGGATCGAGGGCAAGGGTTCGGCCTCCGCGCCGCCGGCGCTCACCGAAGGCACCTGCTCGTTTGGTCCGATGAGCCGCGACTGGAAGCCATCGGAGGTCGATGCCTTCAAAGCCAAGCACGGCTACGCCCCCACGGTCGTGCCCGTGGCCATCGACATGCTCGCGGTGTTCGTCCACAAGGACAACCCGCTGGCCTCGCTCTCGCTCCAGCAGGTCGATGCGATCTTCTCGAAGAACCGCACCGGCGGGGCCAAGGCCGACATCCGCACCTGGGGCGACCTCGGTCTCGAGGGGGAGTGGAAGGATCGGCCCATCAGCCTCTATGGCCGCAACGCCACCAGCGGCACCTACGGCTACTTCAAGGAGTTCGCGCTCTTCAAGGGCGACTTCAAGACCACCGTGAAGGAGCAGCCGGGCAGTTCGGCCGTGGTGCAGGCCGTGGCGAGCGACAAGTTCGGCATCGGCTACAGCGGCATCGGCTACATGACGGCGAACGTCCGGGCGGTGCCGCTGGCGGCAGAGCCCGGAGCCCAGCCCGTTGCCCCGAAGGCCGCGGCGGCCTATTCGGGCGACTACCCGCTGGCCCGGTTCCTCTATCTGAGCGTCAATCACCGGCCGGGGAGCAACCTCGACCCGCTGCGACGGGAGTTTCTCCGGTACGTGCTCAGCAGGGACGGGCAGGCCGACGTCAAGAAGGACGGCTACCTGCCGGTGACGGCTGCGGTGGCGGCCGAGGCCCTCGCCGGCGTCGGCATCGCGGCGCCGTAGGAACCACCCGCGGCATGCCCGCCACCGGCACTTTCACCGGCCGCCGCCGTCGCCGCACCAGCCATCCATGGGTGCGGTTCGGCGACGCACTGGCCCGGGGCCTGATCACGCTCGGTGGCATCGGCACGATCCTGGCCGTCCTGGGAGTGGGCGTGTTCCTGTTCGTGGTGGCGGCGCCGTTGTTCCGGCCGGCGCGGGTCACGGCCCTGGGCAAGCCAGTGGAGGCCGCCGGCGAGCCACGCGCCATCGGCACCGACGAGGCGGGGACCGTGGCCTGGCTGCTGGGGCCCGATGGCCTCCGCGGCTTCAGCGCGGCCGACGGGCGGCCGCTGTTCGAACGACCGGCCACCGAGATCGGGCTTGCTGACGCCTCGGCGGTGCGGGTGCTGCCCAACGGCCTGCTTGCCGCCGCGGGGTTCGCCGACGGCTCGTTTCGCACCGGCCGGCTCGGGCTGGAGTCGACCTTTGTCGAGGCCGCTGACCTGCCGGCCGGCACGCCTCAGCCGTCAGAGGGAGAGGCCGTGCCGCTGCCCGACGGCGGCGCCGTGGTGCGGAGCGCCGGCGGGCAACTGGCTCGGGTCGCGGTGGTCGCCGACATCGCGACGGCGGGCGGGGAGCCGCTGCCGGCGCGGATCATCGACATCGACGTCACGCCGCTGGCGGGCGGCCCGCTCGTGGCCGCGCTCGACGAGGAGGGCCGCGTGCGGGTCGAGTCGTCCACGTCGAAGCGGAACATGCTCACCGGCAAGCGGACGGCCGTGGCGGCCGGGGCCACGATCCCGGCGACCGAGGGTTTCCGGCCGCGGTTCGTCCGCGTCTCGGAGCTCGGGGATCAGCTGTTCCTGATCGCGGCCGACGGCGCCGGCAAACGCTACCTGATCCGCGACGTCACCGCGCCCGAGTTGATGGAAGCCTTCGAGACCGGCGGTCCCGTGACGGCGGTCGAGCGGCTGTTCGGCGGCACGGCGCTGGCCGTGGGCGGCGCCGACGGCGCGGTGCGGGTCTTGTTCACCGCGCGCACGACGCCGGCCGCCGGCACGACCGCCGCCGAGGACGGGCTCGCCATGGCGACGGCCCGCGAGTTTCCGGCAGGCCGCGGCGCCGCTCCGGTCACGGCGCTGGCGGCGTCACCCCGTTCGCGGCTGTTCGCCGCCGCCGACAAGACGGGGCGGATCCGTCTGCTCCAGTCGACGGCTGGTCGCGAGGTCGCCGAGGCCGTGCTGCCCGATGTCCTGGAGCAGACCGCGGTCGCCCTCGCGATCCCATCCCGGGAGAACCGGCTGCTGGCGGCCGGCGGCCGCGGCTTCGCTTCCTGGTCGATTGACGCCGGCTACCCGGAGATCTCTCCCCAGACCCTGCTGCGGCCCGTCTGGTACGAGGGGTACGCGGCCCCCGTGCATGCCTGGGAGACGACCGGCCACGAGGCGTTCGAGTCGAAGTTCGGGCTCGTGCCGCTGATCTTCGGCACGGTCAAGGCCACCGTCTATTCGATGCTGTTCGCGACGCCGATCGCGCTGTTGGCGGCGATCTACGCCAGCCAGTTCATGCAGCCGAAGTGGAAGGCGCGGATCAAGCCCACGATCGAGATGATGGCAAGCCTACCGAGCGTGGTGCTCGGGTTCATTGCGGGGCTGGTCTTCGCCCCGGTGATCGAGCAGGCGCTGATGCCGGTCTTGACCGGCTTCGTCACGGTGCCGCTGGCGATCCTTCTGGGTGCCCATCTTTGGCAGCTGCTCCCCTCCGGCATTCGGACGGGGTTCTCCGGCTGGCGGTTCCTGCTCGTCGCCCTGGTGGCGCTGCCGGCCGGCCTCGCTGCCGCCGTGACGCTGGCGCCGGCCGCCGAGCGGCTGTTGTTCCAGGGCGACGTCGGCAGCTGGCTCGACGGCCGCGACGGCAGCGGGTTCGGCGGCTGGGTGGTGGCGATGCTGTCACCGGCGGCGGTGGCCGTGACGTGGTTGGTGGGCCGCGTCGTGAATCCGTGGCTGCGGCAGGCGGGCGCGGTCTGGAGCCCGCGGCGGGCGGGGCTCGTCTCGCTCCTGGTGTTCGCCGCTGGCGTCGCGGGCGTGCTGCTGCTGGCCGTCGGAGCGGCGGCCTTCTTCGACGCGATCCGCCTCGACACGCGGGGGGGCCTGTTCGGCACCTACGTGCAGCGCAACGCCATGGTCGTGGCGGTGGGGATGAGCTTCGCGATCATCCCGCTGGTGTTCACGATCGCCGACGACGCGCTCACCAGCGTGCCCGAGCACCTCCGCAGCGCATCGCTCGGGGCCGGGGCCACGCCCTGGCAGACCGCCATCCGTGTGATCGTTCCGGCTGCGGCCAGCGGGCTCTTCTCCGCGGTGATGATCGGCCTGGGGCGGGCCGTCGGCGAGACGATGATCGTGCTGATGGCCGCGGGCAACACGCCGTTGATGAGCTGGAACCTGTTCAACGGATTCCAGACGCTCTCCGCCGCGATTGCCACGGAGTTGCCCGAGGCGGCACGCGGCAGCACCCACTACCGGATCTTGTTCCTGGCGGCGCTCGCCCTGTTCGCGATCACGTTCGTGGTCAACACCGCCGCCGAGATCGTGCGGCAGCGGTTCCGGAGGCGCGCCCATGAGCTTTGATCGGCCGAGACGGTTGCGCAGCGCTCACGCCGGGCTCACCGCCCACGGCGAGCCGTGGGTCTGGCTGACCGCCGGATCGCTCGCCACGGCGATCGCGATGATCGTGGGACTGCTGGCCCTGATCGCGGCCCGCGGCGCGGCCACCTTCTGGCCCGTGCCGCTCGAACGCGTCGAGCTGGCCGACGGCCGCCGCCTGCTGGGCGAGATCACGGTCCGGGAAGCTGCGCTGGCCGCGGCCGAAGGAGCCATCGCCCGGCCTGCGCGGACCCTGATCCGCACCGCGGCGTTCGCGGAGACGGGGAGCAACTTCGAGTGGGTCGACGAGGCGGCGGTGGCCGCCACGAGTCGGCCGGAATGGGCGACGGTCGTCGAACGGCTCGAGGGGGGGCGGCTGCACGGGACCCCGCGGCGGCTCGTGCACGGCGATGAGACGGTCGCCGAAGGGCCGGCCGCGGTCTGGGCGGCGTATGCGAAGGATCATCCGCCGGCCCGCCGTCGCTGGCGGCAGGCGATGCGGATCGACCGCGTGGAGCGGGGCGAGCTCCAGCGGCGGCTGCGGGCCGCGCGGCTGGGCGTGGTGCAGGCGCGGCTCGATGGCGGAGCCGGCAGCGACGCCGAACGGCGGGCCGCCGAGGCCGAGATGCGGGTGCAGGAGGCGGTGGCCGAGGAGACGAAGCGGCTCGACGAGCGGACCGCGTCCCTGCGGGCGGAGAACGCCGGCTGGGCGGTCGAGTTCGAGACCGGCTCGGGCGGAGTGGTGAGCGTGCCGCTCGACGGGATCGTGCGCGCTTGGCAGCCCAACCGGCTCGGGCTCGCGGGGCGGCTGGGGGTGTATGCCTCGCGGTGGGGCGAGTTTCTGGCCGACGACCCGCGCGAGGCCAACAGCGCCGGCGGTGTCTTTCCCGCGATCTGGGGCACCGTCACCATGACGCTGATCATGGCGCTCCTGGTGGCGCCCTTCGGGGTGCTCGCGGCGCTCTACCTCCGCGAGTACGCGACAAGCGGGCCGATCGTCGCCGCCGTGCGGATCGCGATCAACAACCTCGCGGGCGTGCCGAGCATCGTCTACGGCGCGTTCGGGCTCGGCTTCTTCTGCTACGGCCTCGGGGCCGGCATCGACGACCTGTTCTTCAAGGCCAGCCTCGTGGCCGACGGCCAGCCGGTGTTCGGGACGGGCGGCCTGCTCTGGGCCTCGCTGACCCTTGCGCTGCTCACGCTTCCGGTGGTGATCGTGGCCACCGAGGAGGCGCTGGCAGCGGTGCCCAACTCGATGCGGGAGGGCTCCTATGCCTGCGGCGCCGGCAAGTGGCAGACGATCCGGCGGATCGTGCTGCCCCGGGCGCTGCCGGGCATCATGACGGGCCTGATTCTTGCGATGGCCCGCGGGGCCGGCGAGGTCGCGCCGTTGATGCTCGTGGGGGTCAAGAAGCTGGCCCTCGAACTGCCGGTGGACGGCACGTTCCCCTTCGTCCACCCGGAGCGGGAGTTCATGCACCTCGCCTACCTGATCTACGACGTCGGCTTCCAGAGCGCCGACAGTCAGGCTGCCCAGCCCCTGGTGTTCACGATCACCTTCCTGCTGGTGGCGATCATCGCGCTGTTGAATCTGGCGGCCATCTGGCTGCGGGCGCGGCTCCGGCGGCGGTATGCGGCCCAGACGTTCTGAATCCCCGGTGTACAATCCGGCCATCCCGTCCGGAGATCTCCCCATGCAGGCCGCCACCAAGCCCGAACCGCCGCCGGCCGGCGATCCGCCACCGGCCGACCGTCTGCTCGCGGTGGCCGGCGGCTTCGAGGTGGAGTCGGAGGTGCACGAGGGTGTGCGGGCCGAGCGGCCGGTGCTCGAGATCGACCGCTTCAACCTCTGGTATGGGTCGAAGCAGGCCCTGCACCGGATCACGATGCCGATCCCGAATGCCAAGGTGACGGCCCTCGTCGGCCCGAGCGGCTGCGGCAAGTCGACGCTCCTGCGGAGCGTCAACCGGCTCAACGACCTGGTGCGAAACGTCCGGATTACCGGCGACATGCGGCTCAACGGCGACTCCATCTACGACCCGCGGATGGACGTGATCGAACTCCGCAAGCGGATGGGAATGGTGTTCCAGAAGCCCAATCCCTTCCCGATGAGCATCTACGAGAACGTCGTCTACGCCCTGCGGATCGACGGCGAGAGCAATCGCGGCGTGCTCGACGAGGTGTGCGAGATCAGCCTCCGCGGGGCGGCCCTCTGGGACGAGGTGAAGGACCGGCTCCAGGACAGCGCGCTGGGCCTCTCCGGCGGCCAGCAGCAGCGGCTCTGCATCGCCCGCGCGATCGCGGCGGAGCCGGAGGTGCTCCTGCTCGACGAGCCCTGCTCGGCGCTCGACCCGATCGCCACAGGCAAGATCGAGGACCTGATCCAGGAGCTCCGCGGCCGGTATTCGGTGCTGATGGTGACCCACAACATGCAGCAGGCCAGCCGCACCAGCGACTACACGGCCTTCATGTACCTCGGCCGGCTGATCGAGTACGGCGCGACGCCCGACATCTTCACCAAGCCCGTCCTCCGCGAGACGGAGGCCTACGTCACCGGCCGCTTCGGCTAGACCCCCCACCATGACGCGTCACATCGAGCGGCAGATCGAAAGCCTGAAGGAACGGATCCTCCGGGTCGGCACCCTGGTCGAAGAGGCCATCTCGAAGTCGATCACGGCGCTGATCAACCGCGACGTGCCGCTGGCCCAGCGGGTGATGGCCAACGACGAGGAGATCGACCGGATGGAGGTCGAGGTGGAGGAGGAGTGTCTCAAGATCCTCGCGCTCTACCAGCCGGTGGCCGCCGACCTGCGGTTCGTCGTGGCCGTGCTCAAGATCAACAACGACCTCGAGCGGATGGGCGACCTCGCCAAGAACATCGCGAAGCGGGTGGCCCAGCTGGCCGACGCGCCGAAGATCGATCTGCCCCCCGAGATCCGCTCGATGGCGATGCAGGCCCAGGAGATGGTCAAGCAGTGCCTCGACGCGGTGGTCCGGGGTGATCCGACCCTGGCCCGGCAGGTCCGCGAGGAGGACGACGTCGTCGACGAGGGCCGCCAGCGAATCCAGCGGCGGGTGATGCAGGGAATCAAGGATGATCCCGAGAACGCCGAAAGCCTGCTCCGGATCAACTCGGTCTCCAAGCACATCGAACGGATCGCCGACATGGCCACGAACATCGCCGAGGACGTGGTCTATATGGTGGAGGGGGAGATCGTCCGCCACCGGGCCGAGACGACGTAGGGCGGGATTTCACCTCCCGGCCGGCTCCGTGGTAGCCTTTTCGGGCCTGTCCGGCCTGTCCGTGGGAGCCTTCTCGATGTCGTCGCGTTCGTTGCTCGCACTCGTCGTCGCTTGCCTGTTCGTCGCCCCGGCCCGGGGCGAGGATCCCGTGCTCGTCTCGATCACCGGGCCGCTCGTGGGCCGCGTCGGGGATCGGGTCTCGTTCGAGGTCGAGCTCGTCAATCGTTCGGGCCAGCCGTTGCAAAAGCTCCGCGTGATCGACTATTTCGACGTCGGCTTCCATCACGATGCGTCCACCAGTCCGATCGAGCAGAAGGGAACGATCGACCTGGCTCCCGGAACCGCCCGGCGCCTGACGCTCGACTTCCTGCTCGACGAGCCCGGTCGGCAGTGTCATCGGGTGGCGATCCTCGACCAGTCGCAGCGGAACCTCGGCGGTGCCCAGCATTGCGTCGAGGTGGCGCCGAATCCTGCGTTCGTGCCGCCCCCCGCCGCGCCCGCCTCGACGGTCAACGTGCCGGAGCCGCGGTTCAGTCCCCCGGCCACGACGCCGCCGCCGGCCGCGACGACACCGCCTTCCGTGATCACGCCGCCGCCGCTCGTCGTGCCGCCGGCGGTCGCCCAGCCCGCGCCGGCCACCGTGCCGCTGGCGACCGGCGCCCCCGCCATCGAGCTCGACCTCAG
>CAXNGP010000084.1:0-7591 GCA_964201845.1 Pirellulales bacterium | reverse complement strand
GATCCTCCGGCGGGCCCTCGGCCACGATCCGGCCCCCGCCGGCCCCGGCCTCCGGGCCCATGTCGAGCACCCAGTCGGCCGCCGCGATCACCTCCAGGTTGTGCTCCACCACGAGCACCGTGTTGCCCGCGTCCACCAGCCGCTCGAGCACGTGCAGCAGTTTCTCGATGTCGCTGAAGTGAAGGCCCGTCGTCGGCTCGTCGAGGATGTAGAGCGTCTGGCCCGTGCCGGGCTTGGCCAGCTCCCGCGAGAGCTTCACTCGCTGGGCCTCGCCGCCGGAGAGCTGCGGGGCCGGCTGGCCGAGCGTGACGTAGCCGAGGCCCACGTCGACGAGCGTGTCGAGGATCCGCGCCACCTGCGCCACCGGCGCGAAGAACTCGGCCGCTTCGGCCACGCTCATCTCGAGCACGTCGGCGATGCTCTTGCCGTGCCACTTGGCGTGGAGCGTCTCGGAGGAGAACCGCCGCCCCTTGCAGTGCTCGCACACCACCCAGACGTCGGGCAGGAAGTGCATCTCGACGCGGCGCCGGCCCAGCCCCTCGCAGGCCTCGCAGCGGCCCCCGGCCACATTGAACGAGAACGTCCGCGGCGTGAATCCTCGCGTGCGGCTCTCGGGCACCTTGGAGAAGATTTGCCGGATCGGGTCGAACACGCCGGTGTAGGTGGCGGGGGTCGAGCCGGGCGTGGTCCCGATCGGCTCCTGGTCCACGAGGATCACCTTGTCGATCCGGTCGAGCCCGGTGAGCTTGGCGAATCGCCCCGGCTGCTCGCGGGCCGCGTGCAGCCGCCGTGCGAGCGCCCGCCAGAGCACCTCGAGCACGAGCGAGGTTTTTCCCGAGCCGCTCGGGCCGGTCACGGCCGCGAGCACGCCCAGCGGGAACCGCGCGTCGAGATCGCGGAGCGTGCGGTGCTGGATGCCCCGGATCTCGAGCCAGCCCGTCGGCTCCCGCCGACCCGCGGCGAGTTTCCGGGTGAGCACCGCGTCGCAGGCCCGCCGCTTCGTGAGATAGGGGCCGGTCACGCTCGCGCCGAGCGACTCGAGCCGCCGGGGCGTGGCCTGGGCCACGATCCGGCCACCCTCGCGGCCGCTGCCTGGCCCGAAGTCGAGCGCGTGATCGGCCGCCGCCACCACGTCGCGGTCGTGCTCGACCACCACCACCGTGTTGCCCAGGTCGCGAAGCTTGCCGAGCGCCGCGATCAGGCGGTGGGTGTCGCGGGTGTGCAGGCCGATCGTCGGCTCGTCGAGCACGTAGAGCACGCCCGTCAGGCCGCTGCCCACCTGCGCCGCCAGACGAATCCGCTGCATCTCGCCCCCGGAGAGGCTGCCGGCCGGGCGGGCCATGTCGAGATACTCGAGGCCGACGTCCACCAGGAACGACACGCGGGCGGTGAGCTCACGCAGCAGATCGCCGGCGATCTTGCGGTCTTCGAGCCCAAGCGACACGGCCGCCAACTCCTGCTTGAGCCGGCCCAGCGGCATCCGACACCAGACGTCGAGCGTGCGGCCCCAGAGCGTCACGGCGCTGGCCACGTCGGCCAGGCGACTCCCGCCGCATTCGCTGCAGGGCACCTCGTCCATCACCGCGTCGACCTTGCTCCGCAGGGCCACCACCAGCCGGGCCGCCTCCTCGCAGGCCGCTTCGAGGCCCTTAAATTGGAAGGCGAACCACGGTCCCTTGCCGGCGACACCCGCGGGCCGCGGCACCTCGATCCACTTCTCTCCCGTGCCCTCGAACAGCACCCGCTGCTGGAGTCCCGACAGATCGGCCAGCGGCACGTCGCTCGGCAGCCCCGTCGCCTTGCAGAGCGCCTCCAGCATCGGCCGGCCGAGGGATTTCGCGGCCGGCCCGGCGAGCGAGGGCCAGAGGTCGAGGGCCCCGTCGGCGAGGGACCGCGAGTCGTCGCGGACCAGCGCCTTGCGGTCCACGCCGGTGCGCGTGCCGAGGCCATCGCACGAGGGGCACCAGCCCAGCGGGCTATTGAAGGAGAACTGCCGCGGCTCGAGTGGCTTGAAGCCGCGACCGCAACTCGGGCAGGCAAGCCGGCGGCTGTGCACCTCCACCGGCCAGTCGGGCTCCTCGGCCCCGTCGACGGCGCGGGCCACGAGCATCGTGCCGCCGCCGGCATCGAAGGCCGCCTCGATGCTCTGGGCCAACCGGCTCCGCTCGTCGGCCGAGGCCGTGACGCGGTCGATCACGATCTCGAGCCGGCTCTTCCGCTTGCGATCCAGGGCCGGCTTCTCGTCGAGCCGGTGGGTGCGGCCGTCGATCCGGATCCGGACGTGGCCCGCCGCCTGGAGCTGCGCGAAGAGCGCCTCGGGCGTCTGCCCCGCCCGCAGCTCGACCGGCGCGAGCAGCAACAGCCGCGTGTCGGCAGGGTGTGCGAGCAGCCGGTCCACGACCTGATCCACACTCTGACTCCCCACCGGCGTGCTGCAATCGGGGCAGTGCATCACGCCGAGTCGCGCGGCCAAGACGCGGAAGTGGTCATACATCTCCGTGAGCGTGCCGACCGTCGAGCGGGGCGTGCCACCGCCGCCCCGCTGCTCGATCGCCACGGCCGGGGCGAGTCCCTCGATCCGCTCAAACACGGGCTTGGGCACCTGGCCGACGAACTGCCGGGCGTAGGGGGAGAGGCTCTCGACGTACCGCCGCTGCCCCTCGGCGTAGAGCGTGTCGAAGGCGAGCGAGGTCTTGCCGCTGCCACTGGGGCCGCAACAGACGGTCATCGCCCCGCGGGGAATGTCGGCGTCGACGTGCTTGAGATTGTGCAGGGCCGCGCCGCGGACGGTGATCGCCGCCGGGCCGGGATCGATCGACCGCTTGCCGACCGAGTCGAGCATCGCGGCCACCGCCGCGGCCGGATCGGCGACCTTCTTTCGCCGGACCGCAGGCTTCTTGCGCCCCGCTCGGGCCTTGTCGGCGGCGAGCATCGGGGCGAGCGCCCGGCCCGTCAGCGACTCCTTCACGCGGGCCACCTGCTCGGGCGTGCCCTCGGCCACGATCCGCCCGCCACCGGCTCCTCCTTCGGGCCCGAGGTCGATCACCCAGTCGGCCCGCTTCACCACGTCGAGGTTGTGCTCGACCACGAGCACGGTGTTGCCCGCCGCGACCAGCCGCTCGAGCACGGTGAGCAGCTGCCGGACGTCGGCCATGTGGAGGCCGGTCGTGGGCTCGTCGAGGATGTAGAGCGTCTGGCCCGTGGACCGCTTGGCCAGCTCGCGGGAGAGCTTCACCCGCTGGGCCTCGCCGCCGGAGAGCGTCGGGGAGGGCTGCCCGAGGTGCAGGTAGTCGAGCCCCACGTCGTGGAGCGTCTGGAGTTTTCTGGCGATATCGGGGGCGTCGGCGAAGAGTTCGAGCGCCTCCCCCACCTCCATGTTCAGCAGCTCGGCGACGTTCTTCCCCTTCCAGCGGACCTCGAGCGTGTCCTTGGCGAACCTCGCGCCGCCGCAGATGTCGCAGGTCACCCACACGTCCGCCAGAAAATCCATGTCGAGCCGCACCGAGCCGTTGCCCTCGCAGGCCTCGCACCGGCCACCGGCCACGTTGAAGCTGAACCGCCCCGCCTTCCAGCCCCGCTTCTTGGCCTCGGGGAGCATCGTGAACAGGTCGCGGATGTCGTCCCAGACCTTCACGTAGGTGGCCGGATTGCTCCGCGGCGTGCGGCCGATCGGCGACTGGTCGATCACGATCACCTTGTCGAGGGCCTCGGTGCCCTCGAGCGCGGCAAACTCGCCCGGCGTCGCCGCCTCGCTCCCGAGCCGCTGCCGCAGGGCCGGCTCCAGGACGTCGCCCACCAGCGAACTCTTGCCGCTGCCCGAGACGCCGGTCACGCAGACCAGGAGCCCCAGCGGGATCTCGACATCGATCCCCTTGAGGTTGTTGTGCTTCACGTCGCGGAGGGTGAGCCTGGCGGCGGAGCGTTTCCGACGCGTCTCGGGCACGGCGATCGCATCGCGGCCCGAGAGAAACGCCCCGGTGACGCTCTCGGCCGTCTTGGCCACCTCCTCGGGCGTGCCGGCGGCCACCACCTCGCCGCCCCGCTTGCCCGGCCCGGGGCCGAAGTCCACCACCCAGTCGGCCGCCCGGATCGTGTCCTCGTCGTGCTCGACCACGACCACCGTGTTGCCCTTGTCGCGGAGCGCCTCGAGCGCGCCGAGGAGCTTGACGTTGTCCCGCGGATGGAGGCCGATCGAGGGCTCGTCGAGCACGTAGAGCACGCCCGAGAGCCCGGCCCCGATCTGCGCGGCGAGCCGGATCCGCTGGCTCTCGCCGCCGGAGAGCGTCGGGGCCTTGCGATCGAGTGCGAGGTAGCCGAGGCCCACCTCGTCGAGAAACACGAGCCGTCCCCGGATCTCCTTCAAGAGCTCGGCCGCGATCACGCCCTGCGTCTCATCGAGCACGAGATCCGAAAGAAACTCCCGCGCCCCCGCGATCGGCAGGGCGCAGAGCGCGTCGAGCGACAGCTCATCCGCCCGCGACTCCCCCGCGGCCCCTGCCTGCGGCCTGCCGCGTGCGGGTCTGGCCCCCGGCTTGCGTCCCGGACTCCCTGCGTCGCGCTTGGCGGCGGTCGGCCGCCCGGTCGCCGCCGTGGTGATCCGCACCGCCCGCGCCTGTGCCGAAAGCCGCGCCCCCTGGCAGACGTGGCAGGGGGTGACGCTCATCAGCTTCTCGAGCATCCGGCGGATGATCCCGCTCTTGGCGTTCCGCCAGCGGTTGGCCAGGAGCGCCCGGATACCCTCGAACTTCGTGTTGGCGCCCCGCTCCGCGCGGCCGCTCTTCCAGGAGAGCTTGATGTCGTCCACGCCCGTGCCGTCGAGCCAGATCTTCCTCTGGGCCGGCGTGAGGTCCTTCCAGGCGGTGTCGAGGAGCGTGCCGGCGGGGAGCTTCTTCTTGGCCTCGGCATGGGCGGCCACGCCGTTGAACAGCCGCCTCATCCACCGGGGCATGTCGCGATAGCTGCCGAGCACCCCGAGCGCCCCCTTGCGCAGCGTCTTCTCGGGGTTGGTCACGAGCTTGGCCGGATCGATGCCGTAGATGTCGCCCAAGCCCTCGCAGGCCGGGCACGCCCCCTGGGGGCTGTTGAAGCTGAACAACTGCGGCTCGGGAGTGTCGTAGCTCACGCCGCAGGAGGCGCAGGCGTAGCGGCTCGAGAGTACGAGGTCGCTCGCGGACCCCTGGGCCGCGCGGCCCTGCTTGTCGGGCTCCTCGGCCACGATCACCTGCCCGCCCCCGGTCTTGAGCGCGAGCTCCACCGCCTCGGCCAGCCGGCTGCGGCTCTCCTCGCCGGGGACGAGCCGGTCGATCACCACGTCGATCGTGTGCTTGAGCAGCTTCTCGAGCGCGGGCGGATCCTCGACGCGGCAGACCGCGCCGTCGACCCGGGCCCGCGTGAAACCCTGCCGCACGAGGTCGGCGAACAGGTCGCGATGTTCCCCCTTGGCATCCCGCACGAGTGGCGCCAGGAGCATCACCCGCTTCCCCGCGCGGGCCGCCAGGATCCGTTCCACGATCTGATCCCGCGGCTGGGCCTCGAGCACCGCGTCGCAGGTCGGGCAGTGGGCCGTGCCCACGCGGGCGTAGAGCACCCGGAGGAAGTCGTGGATCTCGGTCATCGTCGCCACGGTCGAGCGGGGATTCGTGCCCGCCGACTTCTGCGCGATCGAGATCGACGGCGAAAGCCCCGTCACGGCATCGACGTCGGGCCGCGGCAGCTGCCCGAGGAACTGCCGGGCGAACGTGGAGAGGCTCTCGACATACCGCCGTTGCCCCTCGGCGTAGAGCGTGTCGAAGGCGAGGCTCGACTTGCCCGAGCCGCTCACGCCCGACAGGCAGACGAGTCGGCCGCGCGGAATCCCGACCGTCACGTCGCGGAGGTTGTGCTCGCGGGCACCACGGACGACGATCGGGGGGACGTGCATGCGGAGGCGGGGGGCGGGGCGGAGACGCGGGACGCCGGGCCGCACAGCGGCGGCAACCCTTAAGGATAGGCGTTTGGCTGCGGGGCGCGGGTGGCCGTCGCTGGACAGGCCGCGGAGGCTGCCGTACCATCGAGTTTCCCGAGGGAAACGGTCCGCTGTATCCCTCACGGGGCGGTAGCTCAACTGGGAGAGCGCGGCGTTCGCAATGCCGAGGTTGGGAGTTCGATCCTCCTCCGCTCCATCTTCAGGGCGGCGGGGCCATCCATGGCCCCCGCCGCCCTGCCGGCCCTCCGGCCGGCGGTCGCACCTCCGGGCTCCCGTGTTCGTGCCCGATCTGGCGCACAACGGTTTTTCGGACGAATCCGATCCGGATTGGTTAAAGGAGCGCCAGCCGGCTGGGCCTTCGTTGGTATCCTTGAGCCCGTCTCAGGGAACCGGTGATGGCGACTGACTCCGGCTTACTGCCGGCTTCCGCGGCGGGCGACCGCTCCACCGAACTCATGCTCCGCGTCCGCGACGGTGACGTCGCGGCATTCGCCCAGCTCGTCGAGCTGTGGCAGGACCGCCTCGTCACGCTCTTCCTCCACCAGACCGGCGACCACGCCCTGGCCGAGGACCTCGCCCAGGAGACCTTCATGCGGGTCTATCGGGCCCGCGAACGCTACCGCCCCACCGCCAAGTTCACTACCTGGGTCCACACGATCGCCAACAACCTCTGCAGCGACCTCAGGCAGCGGGCCTACCGGCGGCTGGAGCGGGGCGTGCCCCACGCGGTGTCGGCGTCATCGAGCGCCATCGGTCTCGACCAGCTGGCCGTCGCCGCCAGCGGGTCGCTGCCCGCGCGGATGGCCGACCGGGGCGAACTGCAACAGGTCGTGCGGCAGGCCCTGGCCGGCCTCAACGACCGGCAACGGATGGCCGTGCTGCTCGCCAAGTTCGAGCAGTGCTCCTACGAGGAGATCGCCGCGGCGATGGGGCTCTCGGTGCCGGCCGTGAAGTCGCTCCTGTTCCGGGCCCGGGATCACTTGCGCGACGCGCTCGCCTCCTACCTCAAACCCTGAGCCGCCATGGAGACGCTGCCCCACGACGCCGAGCCGGCTCCGGAACCCGCCGGTCGCGCGAGCGGTCCAGCCGGCGATCTTGGTGATGTCTGGCAGATGCTCGACGCCCTGCCGACCGCGTCGGCCGGCGTGGACCTGGCGGCCACCACCGTCGACCTCGTGGCGGCCAAGGTCGCCGGCGCCGCCCGGAGCCGCGATCGCGAACCCGTCGGTTGGGGCGGCTGGCTCGCCCGGGCGGCGGTCGTGACCGCGGCCCTGGCTGGCGGGCTGGTGGTGGGCCGCGCGACCGCGCCCGACCCCGACCGGTGGGTGCTCGAAAAGCTCCCGCTGATCGAGCACGTGGGCCTGCTCCGCGAGGCCGGGAGCGTCGAGTTTCTCGAGGCCGTGGCCGAGCGGATGGCCGCCAGCCATGGGCCGCCGCGCTGGCTGCGTTACGGTCGCGACCCGCAGTCGTTGCGCGATGAAGCCCGGGAGTTCGACGCGGCCCTGAAGCACCTCGAGGCCGACGCCGCCGCCCAAGCCCGTGGCACCGACGTGGTCGAGACACGGCGGCGCCAGGTGACGAAGCTGCCCGCCGACAAGCAGGCCGACCTCGAGCGGGCCACCGAGA
>CAXNGP010000083.1:0-7614 GCA_964201845.1 Pirellulales bacterium | reverse complement strand
GCTGGCTACGCTTCGGCATCCTGCCTGCGCTTGCCAACAACGCCGGCTCCGGGGCACGGGCAACCCCGAGCAGTCCATCGATGCGCCGCAGGCAACGTCGCTCGCCGCGCAGCGCACGAACAAGGCCGCCGAACGCCCGGTACACTCCGTGCTTTGGCTTCTGCTTTTCGCTTCCGGCTCTCCTCATGCTCACGCCCGATGAACTCCTGGGGCCGAACGGCCGGCTGGCGGCGCGGCTGGCGGGCTGGGAGTCGCGGCCCCAGCAGCTGGAGATGGCCAGGCTCGTGGCCCAGGCGATCCGCGAGCGGCGGCATGCGATCGTCGAGGCGGGTACCGGCACGGGCAAGAGCCTGGCCTACCTCGTGCCGGCGGTGCTCGCGGCCACGGCCGACCAGGCCGAGCCGGCACGGGTTTCTCAGTCGGCCGGCAGCGATGCGGGCGATCCCGACGCCGACTGGGACGATGAACCGCGGCCGGCCGGCCATCCCGCGCGCCCCGGCCGGGTCGTGATCTCGACCCACACGATCGCGCTCCAGGAGCAACTGATCGACAAGGACATCCCGCTTGTCGCGGCGGTGATGCCGCGGGAGTTTTCGGCCGTACTCGTCAAGGGCCGCGGCAACTACCTGAGCCTGCGGCGGCTGCGGCTCGCGCTCGAACGCGCCGGCAGCCTGTTCACCGACGACGCCGAGCGGGCCGAGCTCGTGGAGATCGCCTCCTGGGCCAGGCACACCACCGACGGCACGCTCTCCGACCTGCCCGCACTCCCCTCCGACGGGGTCTGGGACGAGGTGCGGAGCGACTCGGGAAACTGTATGGGGCGGGCCTGCCCCACCCACGGCCAATGCTTCTACTACGCCGCCCGGCGGCGGATGCAGCACGCCCAGGTGCTAGTGGTCAACCACGCGCTGTATTTCGCCGACCTCGCCATGCGGCGAGCGGGGGCGAGCCTCCTGCCGCCGCATGAGATCGTGGTCTTCGACGAGGCCCACACCCTCGAGGCAGTGGCCGGCGACCACCTCGGCGTGGGCGTATCCAGCGGCGGCGTGGAGCGGGTGCTCGGGCGGCTGGCCAACGAGAAGACCGGCCGCGGGCTGCTCTCGCATTACAAGCTCGACGAGCTCGAGCCGCTGGTCCGCCACGGTCGGCGCGCGGCGGAGGGATTCTTCGCCCAGGTCCACGCGGCCTGCCGGGGCCGGAGCGATCCGCCCTGGCGGGTGGCGGCTCCGGGGCTCGTCTCCGACACGCTCGGTGAACCGCTCGCCGACCTCGCCCGCCGGCTCCGGGCCGGCGCCGCCGATCTCGCGAATCCGCCGGAGCGTCACGACCTGCTTTCGCTCGCCGACCGCCTCGATGGCCACGCTGCCGCGATCGACACCTGGCTCGGCCAGAAGGCGACCGGCTACGTCTGGTGGGTGGAAAGCCAGCGGGGCCGGCGCGGCCGCGAGCGAACGACGCTCTCGAGCGCGCCGGTGGACGTCGGCCGGGTGCTGCGGGAGGAGTTGTTCGGGCGGATCGGCACGGTCGTGCTCGCGAGCGCGACCCTCGCGGTGGAGGCGGCCCGGCCGCGGCGGGCGGACGACGATGAGCCGGTCGCCGGGGACACGGGCGACGACACGACCGCCTTCGAGTTCGTCCGCGACCGGCTCGGCGTTCCCGACACCGCCCTCGCCGCCCGGCTCGGCAGCCCCTTCGACTACGCCCGCCAGGCCCGGCTCGTGCTCGTGGACCGGCTGCCCGACCCCACGATCCGCGAGGCCTTCGACGCGGCGGTCGTGCCGATGATCCGCCGCCACGTGGCGCGGAGCGAGGGCCGGGCGATGGTGTTGTTCACGAGCCACCAGGCGCTCAAGGCGGCCTCGGAGCAACTGGCCGGGTGGTGCGTGCGGCGGAACTACCGGCTCGTCAGCCAGGCCGACGGCCTGCCGCGGTCGCGGATGCTGGAGGCGTTTCGGGAAGGGCCCAACAGCGTGCTCCTGGGCACCGATGGCTTCTGGCAGGGCATCGACCTGCCGGGCGATCAGCTCGTGACCGTGATCATCACGCGGCTGCCCTTCGCCGTGCCCGACCGGCCGCTCGTGGCCGCGCGGATCGAGGCCATCAAGCAGGCCGGTGGCAACGCCTTCGCGGAGTATCAACTGCCCGAGGCCGTGCTCAAGCTGAAGCAGGGTTTCGGGCGGCTGATTCGCACCGCCGAGGATCGCGGCACGGTGGTGATCCTCGACCCGCGGATCATCACGAAGCCCTACGGCCGCGTGTTTCTCGAGAGCCTGCCGCCGGCGACCGTCGAGATCGAGCCGCTCGCGGAGGAGTGAGGCTCCGGCTACGGGAGCGCGGCGACCGCGTTCCCGTCGCGCGGCATCAGCAGCAGATCCCAGACCCCGTCGACCGTGCCCATGCGCGGATCATGGCCCGTCTTGACGCCGTCGATGTCGGGATCGGTCAGCTCCCGCCGGGCGATGCCGGGCTCGATCGTCCGCACCGAACCATCGGCCATGGCCACCTCGAGCCCGGATCCGTGCAGGCCCTGCACCCGCCAGTTGTTGCAGCCCGTCCGGGTGGGCGCATTCTGGAACATGTAGGTGTTGATCACGCCGTGCCAGTCGATGCCGAAGTTGTGCGAGTGCTGCCAGCGATAGTCGCTCCACCAGGCAAACCGAAACGTGCCGTCGCACTGCCGCATGCCTTCGGCCAGGAGGATCACGTTCGACAGACCATCGCGGAGGGCCGCGAACGGCAGCGGCGACTGCCAGGCGTTGCTCACGAGGCTGAAGCTGCCGGCCGCGTTTCGCCGGAGCGGCACGAAGGCGTGGAGGTTTGCCTGGTAGTTGGCGAGGCTCCAGGGCTTGCCACTCCGCCAGAGCACCATCCGATCGCCGGGAATCTCGCTGGGATCGGCGGCGCACCGCAGCACCGGCAGCGACAACGCCTCCCAGGCCTCGACCTTCTGCACGGTCGTGCGGGTCGTCTCGTAGACCGGCGGCGTGCCGACCGGGGGCACCCACGTCCGCGGGGGCCCCACCCAGACCCGCTCCGTCCGCGTCCAGGTGTGACCGACGTGGTCGGTCACCTCGATCGTCCGCGTCTCCCACCGGCCGCCGTTGTCCTGCCAGTAGCCCGGCTTGTAATCGGGACTCGCGGGCGTGACGAGCACCTGCGTGATGGTCTCCGTGACGGTGGTCGCGGGACCGGCCGCCATCCGCGCGTGGCTCGTGGCCTGCTCGAGGTACGGCAGGATGTGGACGATCCAGCTGCCGTGCAATCGCCGCGGACCGGTGGTCGGGAAGTAGCCCCAATACGTGGGCACCGTCTCGTTGGCCATGTGGAAGTGCTGCGTGGCCAGGGCGAGCTGCTTGAGATTGTTGCCGCACTGCGTGCGCCGCGCGGCTGAGCGGACAGCCGCCAGCGCCGGCATCAGAAGCGCGACGAGCAAGACCAGCACGCCGATGGAGACCAGCAGTTCCACGAGCGTGATGCCCCGGAACCGACGCGGGCGGCAGCGGCGGAAGAGGCACGGCCTCAGGGCGGCGCGTCGATTGCAGGCCATGCGTCGTCTCCACCCCGGCGACGCGCATCGCGTCGCCCTCCGACTACCCCTCGATCGACGGGCAGAGTAGCGGCCGGGGCCGGCGTGGTCAAAGCAGCACGCGGCCGGCCCGGAGTCGGCCGAAGACCGCTTCACCCGCCGAGTTCGAGCTCGGCCCAGGTCGTGGGATCGCTCTCCCACGGATACTCCGGCGGCGCGTAGCAGGGAACCTGTCCGAGCCGGCGATCGACGAGGGCGGCGAAGAATCCGAGCCGGGGAATCTCCGCCGGCTCCCAGCCGGGCAGGGCTGCGGCCGAGATGAATGCGTCCACCTGCCAGCCGTCGGCCGTGAGCTTCGCCTCGATCGCCGTCGCGCCCGCGGGCAGTTCCACCGGCAGCTCGCTGGTTCGGGGAATCATCGCCGGCACGACCACCGGCCGGTCGGCCCGCAGGCCGCCCCCGGTGGGCAGGAGGGCGAGCCGCCGGCAGAACCGCCCGGCCCGATGACTCTCGCCCGTCGGCCGCGTCGCGATCCAGAGGTGCAGGCCGTCGCTGTCCTCCGGTTTCGTCGGCTGACACCAGCGGTCTTGGCCCACGCCTCGGGCGATCCCTCGGAAGGCGATCCCCTCGTCGTTCCAGGCGGCGAACAGCTCCAGCACGTCGGGCACGCCCGCCACGCTCGCCAGCGACGGCAACCGACAGGCCTCGTCGACGCCCCCCGCGGCCGGCGGCCAGAGCTTCTCCCGCCGACGGCAGGGCAGCCGGAGCTTGAACAGCGAGGCCGGGTTCACGAGCGGACTCATCGTCGGGCCTCCTCTGGCTGCGGCTTGGCCTCGGGGCCAGTCCCCTCCCGCAACGCCACGAGCGTCTTGCGGACCTGCTCCCTGGTGCCCACGGCGGAGTAGACGAGGTAGGGATGCGCTCCGGCGGCCAGCCCGGCCTTATCGGCCTCGCGAACCACGCAGTTCCACTTCACGACGCGGTGATCCGGGAACGCGAACCGGCCGTAACTGGGCGGCCGGCCGGTCGTGCGCGACCGGGCCGGGCTCCAGCAGCCCATCGCATGCTTGCCATCGGCGGTGGCGAGGACCACCGGCTGGGGCTGCTCGCCCGGTCCCGGACCGATCTCCTCGAGCGAGCCGTCGGGCCGGAGCCCGAGGAAGGTGCTGAACTCGGGGGGCATGTAGCCGGTCAGGATCTCGAAGGTGGCCCGCTCGTGCCGCTCGTCGGCCGGCAGCGTGAATGTGACCGCGTGGCGGATCGCATGGTCGAGCCCCTCGGCACCGATCCGCACGTGCTTCTCGAGCAGATGGTTCGAGAGCGCCGTGGTGTTCAGGGCCATGTTGCCGCCACTGGTCTGGCCCGGCCGGAGCCAGAAGGCCATTTGCGTGACCGTGACGAGCTCGCGGTCGCCGGCCGAAAGATAGAGCAGCCGGCTCGTGCTCGTCGGCCCGGCCATGTCCCGCTCGCAGCCGGCCTCGGTGGGATTGAAGCATTCATTCAAGAGCTTTCCGTCGACGTCGAGGTTCGAGGCGCTCTGGAGCTGCCGGCCGTGATCGAGCGAATCGATGAACTCACGGCCTCCCCAGGTGAGCGAATGGATCGCGCCGGCCAGCCGGGACGTGGTCGTGATCACGATCTCCGAGCCGCCGGCCGCCCGCCGGAGGACGGCGTTGCCCGAGACGCCCGGTGCCGCGGGCGGCTCGGCGGCCGCTGCCGCGACGGCCACGAGACTCACCGCCACGATCCAGATCAGCCGCATCCCGCTCACTCCTGCCGCGCAAAGGCTCTTGGCCCGAACCGCCCATGATATCGCCGGGCCATGGCAGCGGCGCCGACGAGCCCCTACAACGTGCGGGACGGCGCCGCCCGCGCGGCACCGCCCCGCGGAGCGTACCGGTGCCACGCCTGCCAGCCATTCCCGCCGCCTGTCTCGCGCTGGTCACTGCCCTTGCCTGCCTCGTGCCCTCGGTCAGGGCAGCAGAGCGGCCCAACGTGGTCATCGTCTACGCCGACGATCTCGGCTACGGCGACGTGCGGTGCTACAACCCCGACCGCGGCAAGATCCCCACACCGCACATCGACCGGCTCGCGGCCGAGGGGATGCGGTTCACCGACGGCCACTCCTCGAGCGGCGTCTGCTCACCGTCGCGGTACACGCTGCTGACGGGCCGCTACCACTGGCGGACTCGGCTCAAGGCGGGCATCGTCGGCCTCTGGGAGCGGCCGCTGATCGAGCCCGACCGGCTCACGATCGGAAGCCTCGCCCGGCAGCACGGCTACCGCACGGCGGCGATCGGCAAGTGGCACCTCGGCTGGGACTGGCCGCTCGCCGCGGGCGACAAGCAGCTGCTCGGCCAGGCCGCCAAGGGGCGGCCCCGGCCCGGCCCCGAAGAGGTCACCGAGCGTCAGCGGGCGGCCTGGCAGCGGATCTTCTCCCAACCGATCGCGGGCGGGCCGACGACCCGCGGCTTCGACACCTATTTCGGCACCGACGTGCCCAACTGGCCTCCCTACTGCTTCATCGCCGACGACCGCACCGTCGGCATCCCGACCACGCTCCTGCCGCCGAGCGAGTTCCAACACCATCGCGCGAGCACCCAGGGGCCGGCACTCGCCGACTGGCGGCTGGAGGCCGTGTTGCCCGCCCTGCGGGATCGGGCGGTGGCGTTCATCGAGGAGGCGGCCAAGGGAGCGCCGCCCTTCTTGCTCTACCTGCCGCTCACCTCGCCCCACACGCCCCTGGCGGTCAATGATCCCTGGCGGGGCAAGAGCGGCCTCGACAACGCCTGTGCGGATCTCGTGATGGAGACCGATGCGGTCGTGGGCGACGTGCTCGCTGCGCTCGAGCGGGCGGGCTTGGGGGAGAACACGCTCGTCGTGTTCACGAGCGACAACGGCTTCGCCCCCTACGTGGGTGCCGCCGCCCTGGAGGCGCGGGGGCATTTCCCCAGCGGGCCTTTGCGGGGCTACAAGAGCGACGCCTGGGAGGGAGGTCACCGCGTGGCCTTTATCGTGCGGTATCCGGGAGTCGCGCGGCCGGGCAGCGTCTGCGACGCGCTGGTGCACCAAGCCGACCTCATGGCCACGCTGGCCGACCTCCTCGACGCCGAGCTTCCCGCGGATGCCGGTGAGGACAGCGTCAGCCTGCTGCCGCTGCTCGAGGGTGGTCGGGAACCCTTGCGACGACACGCCGTGAGCTGCTCGATCCGGGGCGTGCCCTCGATCCGCGACGGCCACTGGAAGCTGATCCTCGGCACGGGCTCGGGAGGCTGGTCCAAGGGGGGCGAGGACGGTTCCGACGTGCAGCTCTACGACCTCGCCACCGATGTGGGCGAGCGGCGGAGTCTCGCCACCGACCAGCCGGAGCGGGTGGCGGCGATGAAGGCCGCCTACGAGGCGCTGGTCGCGGCCGGCCGGAGCCGCCCCGCCACCCCCCCGAACGAGTGACGGCGGCGGCGGCCTGCGCACCAAACGCGTCGTATAGTTGGTAACGATGGCGGAAGCCTTGCGGGCGCGGCGGCCGACCGACCCCCGCGACGGCTGGCATCCCGCCACGAGGAATTGCCAGCCCCATGCGCGTGCTCGAGGTGGCCAGCGAGGCCGTCCCCTTCGCCAAGACCGGTGGGTTGGCCGACGTGGCCGGCGCCCTGCCGGGGGCGCTCGCACGGCTCGGCTGCGACGTCACGCTCGTGCTGCCCGGCTATCGCGAGGCGCTCTCGAAGGGCCTGCCGATCGAGCCGACGGGCCTCGAGTTCGAGGTGCCGATCGGCACGCGCCGGCCGCTGGCCCGCATCCTCCGCTGCCAGGTGCCCGGCTCGCCGGTGACCGCCTTCCTCGTGGCCAACGACGAATTCTTCGATCGCCAGGCGCTCTACGGCGGTGCCGAAGACTACCCCGACAACGCGCAGCGGTTCATCTTCTTCTCGCGGGCCGCGATCGAACTGGCCTGCCGGCAAACCACTCCCTTCGACATCATCCACTGCCACGACTGGCAGACGGGCCTGGTGCCGGCCTACCAGAAGATCCTCTACCGCTCCTCGCCGGCCGTCGCCGCCGCCCGCACGGTGATGACGATCCACAACATG
>CAXNGP010000082.1:0-7619 GCA_964201845.1 Pirellulales bacterium | reverse complement strand
GGCCAGCTGCGGGTACTGGTCGTAGGAGTCGGACAGCAGGGCGGTGCGGACAGGATCCAGGAGCGGCGACCAATACAAGCCGTTCTTCAAGTTGCTCGCGGCGGACGGATTCTGCAGGCTGGCCTGGGCATACCAGGCGGGTGGGTAGTCGTGGGCCGGGAACAGGGCGGCCAGATCACCGGGCAGACCGCCGCCGGGGTTGTAGAGCTTCGCCGGCCGCAACAGCACGTCCACCACACTGCCCAGCCCCGCGTGGCCGTTGAAGGCCGCGCCGAAGCCGGTCAGCGAGTAATGGTTATTCACGAAGGTGCCGCCGGTCGCCTGGCGACCGACCGCCACCGGGGTCTTGCTGATCGTGCCCGGCGGCAGTTCCTGCAGGAACCGCCAGACGAAGTTCTGCCCCCCGCCGATTCCCGGGATCGCGAGCGGCCCCAGGATGTCGGGGCCCGTCTCGGGCGATTCGAAGAGCGTGAGCTGCGAGACCGGGATGTTGGCTGCCTCGAGTGCGACCGTCGCCACCGTCGCCACCTTGGCCCCGTGGCTGTGGCCCATCACATGCACGAGCCCCTGCTGGACTCCGAAGAAGTCTGCGGCGAGCGCCTGCTCGATCGCCTCGGCCAGCATCAACCCCGCCCACTGGGCGCGTGATTCCGACTGCCCCACATACAGGAGCGAGCGGATCGTGGTTTCGAGATCGACGCCGGAAAACACCACCGGCTCGGCCGCAAGCGTGCCGGTCACCGCCTGGTTGAGCTTCACCTGGGTCGGGCTCAGGATCCCGAGCACGCTCGTGCCTGAAGGGATGCCCGCGCCGGTCACGGTCATGCCGGCGCTGAGTTGCGAGGTGTCGCTGACGAGCAGCGTCGTGCCGGACCCGCTCGCGGTCAGGTTCACGGTGGCCTCCGTGGTCGCCGTCGACGTGGCCGAGAGGTCGAGCCAGCTGTAGGCCACCACGATCGCGTTGGGGTCGGCGTCGATGATCGCCTGGGCCATGCCCGTCGAGGCGACCTGGGTGGTCGGCTGGAACAGCCAGGGCGGGAGCGCCGGATCGGCGTTCCACGACTTCAGCGGGTCGCCCGGGGTCGAGCCGAGCAGCACCGCCTCGCTCTGGCCCGGCGCCCAGCCGTGCGAGATGAAATAGACGTTCCTGGGATCGGCGGAGGTGCTCGTGAGCGACCGGGCCGCCACGGGCAGGTCGAACTTCTGCGTCGTCGGGTTGTACCGCTGCAGGCGGTCGAGCGGCGTGACGGCCGCGTCGAGCGACGATGCCATCCCCATCACGTCCCATTTGGCCGTGGAGGTGTAGCCGGTGAGATTGCGGAACTCGGTCGAGCGGCTCAGCTGCCGGGCCAGTTGCACGGCGTTGCCGTCGCCCGCCGCGAAGGCCCGGATCTCGCCTGGGTTGGCCTCGCGGCCGAGCATCCCCACATACACGATCGCCCCGCGATACTGCTTCGCGAGGTTGCCGCGGGCCTGGAAGGCGGCGGTGTTGACCAGATTGACTGCCAGCTGGCCGCGGGGCGTGCCGGCGGCGAGTTGATTCACCGCCACGCGGAACGGGCCGGGGGCGGGGGCACGGTCGAGCAGCCGACGGTACAGAAATCGGACATATTGCCCGTCGGAGAGCTGGCTCGTGTCGCCATAAGTCGCCACGAACGGCTGCGAGCTCATGATTCCCTGGAAGGCCGCAGCGGGCGTGATGCCCAGCCGCTGCTCCTGGCCGCTGGTCCGCACGACTTCGATCGGGAGCACGCCGGGGAACATCGCCTCCGCGAAGCCCGCCACCGGTCGCACGACCGTGCTGAACTCCGCCGACTGGAGCAGCCGGCCGAGTTCCTGGGCCACGGGTCGGCCCGCATCGAGGCGGCTCACGGAGGCCGTGAGTTCGTCGGCCGTAGGGGCCCGCTGGAGCACGAGCTCGTGGAGATTCTGCGCGATCGCCTGGCTCCGCGAGGCCAGGGCGAAGGTCAGCCCGGTCACGTCGGTGGCACCGACGGTGAGAGTATAGGAGAGCGATTGGGCCGAGGTGCCCATGAGGCCGGTCGGCAGCACGACCGACACCCGGCGCTGCCCGGCCGTGACGCCGGGAAACGTGTAGTTGCCGCTCGAGTTGGTCACCTGCTGGGTGATCAAAGTCCCCGCCTGGTCGCGGAGTTGCACGGTCACCCCGGGGGTGCCGGCGAAGAGCGGGTCGTCCGGCATCAGGCCGATGGCGTCGACTGACCGCTGCACGCTGCCGCTGATGGCGGCGAGCATGGCCCGCGTCTCCAGCCGCTCGACGCCCACCCGCGCCCGCCGCCGCCTTGTCATGCGCTCACCCACGTCGTCACCTCGTCACGGGCGGTGTCCGCCGCCACGGGCCGCGCACGGGAAACGCCGCGCGGTTTGCTTTGCGAGGAGATTAACCCCGGGCTGACGGGGGCCACAACCACCGGGTTTGGGCGTTCATTTGCCGCGGGCCGGTGGCGGTGGGAACCTTGGGGCGACCTCGTGCATCACAGATTCGACAGCCCCCGTTCAATCCCGTTCGTTTTGGAGCCTTGCCATGCCCCGACAGCCCCTGACCGCGCACCGCTGCCTGGTCGCGATGTGCCTGATTGCCGCCGCCCATCGAGGCACGCTCGCCGCGGCCGAAGCCGCCGCGGCGACGGAACTGCCGCTCGAGAAGGTCGTGCTCTTCACCTCGGGTGTCGGCTACTTCCAGCACGGCGGGAAGGTGACCGGCGACACGACGGTCGAGATGAGCTTCAAGTCCGAGAACGTCAACGACCTGCTCAAGAGCATGGTCGTCGAGGATCTCGGCGGCGGCACCGTGCCGGCGGTGAGCTACGCCTCGCGCGACCCGATCACGAAGACCCTCGGCACGTTCGCCATCGACCTCACCGACGACCCGTCGATCGGCCGGATCCTCGCCCGGCTGCGGGGCGAGCGGATCGAGGTCGAGGCGGCCCCGCCGGCCACGGGCACGATCGTGGGCGTCGAGAAGCGGACGGTGCCCGTGGGCGACGATCGATCGGTCGAGAAGGAGTTCATCACGATCCTCACGGCCGACGGCCTGCGGACGCTCTCCCTCGACGCGATCACCCGGATCCGGCTGCTCGACCAGAAGCTCCAGCAGGAGCTGGAGCAGGCCCTCGCGGTGCTGGCGCTCGGTCACGACAACGAGAAGAAGTCGGTCTCGGTCGCCTTCGCGGGCCAGGGCGAGCGGGCCGTCCGCCTGGGCTACGTGCAGGAGGCGCCGGTCTGGAAGACGAGCTACCGGCTCGTGCTCGGAGGCGACGAGGCGGCCGGCGAGAAACGGGACGGCAAGCAGGGCGGCAAGGCCCTGCTCCAGGGCTGGGCGATCGTGGAGAACACGACCGACCGTGACTGGAAGGACGTGCGGATGGCGCTCGTGAGCGGCCGGCCGATCTCATTCGTGATGGACCTTTACCAGCCGCTCTACGTGCCCCGGCCGATCGTCGCGCCGGAACTCTATGCGTCGCTCGCTCCGCAGGTGTACGGGCAGCACATGGAGACCGCCGAGCGGGAGTTCGCCAAGCGGAAGTCCGAGGAAGAGAAGGGGCAGGAGGCGATGGACATGAAGGCGAAACCGCAGGCGGCCGCCCCGCCGATGGAGGCGGGAGGCCGACGGCTGCGGGAGGTCCAGGACGGCCTGCGCGACGCCTCGGCCAACGGCATGGCCGCGATCCGGAGCGTGGCGGCCGGCGAGGCCCTCGGCGAACTCTTTCGCTACGAGATCGCCGCTCCCGTCTCGATCGCGCGGCAACGCTCGGCGATGCTGCCGATCGTGGCCGAGCAGGTCGAGGCCGAAAAGGTCTCGGTCTACGACGACCGGGTGATGTCCAAGCACCCGCTGGCCGGCGTGCGGCTGGTCAACTCGACGAAGCTCGACCTGATGCAGGGGCCGATCACGGTCTTCGACGCGGGCGCCTATGCCGGCGACGCCCGGATCGAGGATCTGCCGGCGGGCTCGAGCCGCCTGCTCACCTACGCCGTCGACCTCGACGTCGAAGTGGCGCCGCGGTTCGAGCCGAAGCCCGAGGAGCTGGTGAGCGTGAAGCTCGTGAAGGGCACGCTCGTCACCTCCCGCAAGCAGGCCCGCCGCAAGGTGTTCGAGGTGAAGAACTCGGGTGCCGAGGCAGTGAAGCTGCTCGTCGAGCATCCGCTCGAGGGGGGCTGGAAGCTCGTGGAGCCCGAGCAGCCGGCGGAGAAGACCCGTGACCGCTACCGGTTCGCCGTCGACGCCGCGCCCGGCAAGCCGGCCATCCTCGCCGTGGCCGAAGAACAGGTCGTCTCCCAGCAGGTGGCGCTCACGAACCTCGACGACGGGATGATCCTCTTCTACTCCAACGCCAAGGTGACGAGCCCCGCGGTGAAGCAGGCGTTGACCGACGTGATCGGACGGAAGCGGGAGATTGAGCGGCTCGCCCAGGAGCGGGGCCGCCGCGAGCAGGAGATCCAGACCGTGGCCCAGGAGCAGGAGCGGATCCGGCAGAACATGGCGCAGCTCGACCGGGCGAGCGACCTCTACACCCGCTACGTGACGAAGTTCGCCGAGCAGGAGGACCGGGTCGACGCGCTCCGGAAGGAGATCGCGGCCTTTCAGGACCAGGAGCAGCAGGCCCGCCGCGGCCTCGACGAGATGCTCGTGAAGTTGGAGATCGAGTGAGGCTGCGAGGGGCTGCCCGTGCCAATCGAGCCGGCGTAGGAAACCGAAGCGGAGCCGGGACGGCGAAAGCGAGGTTTCCTCCGAGCGAGCGGAAGGCAGGATGCCTGCAGCGAGCGTCCGGCGAGATGGCACGGGCAGCCCCGAGCCGCGGGATGGTAGTCTTTTGGCTCACTCCCGGAGACCACCCCATGCCAATCGTCACCCGTTTTGCACTCGTCCTCACCCTCGCCGCCGCGACCGCCCAGGCCGCCGACCCCAAGCCGCTCGAAGTGCTGCTCGTCGCCGGCGGCTGCTGCCACGACTATGCCACGCAGACGAAGCTGCTCGAGGGGGGAATCGAGGAACGAATCCGTGCCAACGTGACGGTGGACTACAACCCCGACCGATCCACGAAGGCGCGGTTCGAGGTCTACGAGAAGGACGGCTGGGCCAATGGCTACGACGTGATCCTGCACGACGAATGCTCCGCCGACGTCACCGACGGACCGTACGTGAAGCGGATCCTGGACGCGCACCGGGCCGGCAAGCCGGCGGTCAACATCCACTGCGCGATGCACTCCTATCGCTGGGGCGACTTCCGCAAGCCCGTCGAGGCGGGGGCCGACAACGCCGGCTGGTACGAGATGATCGGGCTACAGTCGACGGGCCACGGCCCGCAGTTCCCGATCGCGGTGGACTATCAAGATCACCCGATCACCAAGGGACTCACCGACTGGACCACGATCAACGAGGAGCTCTACAACAACATCCAGGTGATGCCCTCGGCCAAGACGCTGGCGGTGGGCGTGCAGTCGCTGCCCGCCCCGAAGAACAAGCCCGACGCCCAGCCGGGCGAGGCCAAGGCCGTGGTCGCCTGGACCAACGAGTATGGTCCGAACAAGACGCGGATCTTCAGCACGTCGCTGGGCCACAACAACGACACGGTGGGCGACGACCGGTATCTCGACCTCGTCTCCCGCGGGATCCTCTGGGCGGCCGGCAAGCTCGCCGACGACGGCACGCCGGCCGCCGGCTACGCCCTCGAGGCTGTGGCGGCTGGAAAATAGACGGTTCCGAGTGAGCTGGGCCCGCACAATCGGCTCAGCCGTCATCGCCCCGCCGCGGGCGGGGCTGCCGCCGGCCGCAGGCGGCTCGGGCCCCGTTCCGGCGTAAGCGCTCATGGGGGTCAACGCCGATAGCCCTTGTGGGTCTCGGCCGGGCTGGCTGAGCGGGGCACGACGCGATGGGGTGTGTGATGGGCATTGGCGGCGCGGCGTATTGGCAGCAGCAGGGGTGGATCGGGGCGGCCTTGATCGCTGTTTTGCTGCTGGCAGGCGGGGCCTTCGCGCAGGAGGAAGGGGTTCCCACCGAGGTGAGCCCGCCGGCCTTCGCGCCCGGTGAGGTCCTCACCCAGGATCTGCCGGACGACGCCTGCATGGAGGAACTCCGCCGCTGCTGTTGCTCGTGCTGTCCGGGCTGGAGCCACTACGCGATCTTCGACGTCTTGTTTCTCCAGCGGAACGCCCAGATCGGCAACGCACCGCTCGTCTACAACGCCGACACGAACCTCCCCGTGATGACGGCCCAGGATCTCCAGCCGGGGATCGGCACCGGCTTCCGGCTCTTCTACGGCCAGTTCATCAACGACAGCGTCGGCTGGGAGGTGGGCTACACCGGCATCTACGGGATGTTCGGCGACGCGACGGTGAACGGGCCCGATAACCTCGAACTGCCGCCGCCGCTCGGCCTGGCGGTCAACAACTTCAACGACGCCGAGCAGGTGCGCGGCACCTACGCCTCGACGCTCAACATCGCCGAGGCCAACGTCTTCTGCTACGACTGCTGCGAGGAGTGCGGCCCCGACTGGTGTGGCCTGACTCGCTGCAAGCGGAACTGCCACTGCATCGACTGGCTGGCCGGCTTCATCTGGGCCGGCCTCGACGAGACGGCGAACCTGAACGTCCTCTGCTGCTCGCCGCCGGAGCCCGCCAACTACACGGTGCGGACGAGCACCAACTATTTCGGCGGCCAGATCGGCATGCGGGGCCGGCGGCAGTGGGACCGCTGGGCGGTCGAGGGCTGGTGGAAGACGGGCCTCTGCGGCACCAACGCCTACCAGTCGGCCGACCCGATCGTGGGCACGATCTCGGGGCAGGAGCGGCCCGCGGTCTCCGCCAATGCGACCGGCGTGGGCTTCATCGGCGGCCTCAACGGCACGCTCATCTACCGGCTCACCGAACGCTGGGGCCTGCGGGCCGGCTACAACCTCTACTGGCTGACCGGCGCCGCGCTGGCTCCGGCCCAGTGGGACTTCGCCACGGCGACCGGTGCGGGTACGGGGATCAACGACAACGGCGGGCTGTTCCTGCACGGTGCCAACATCGGCACCGAGTACCGCTGGTAGTGGCCTGTCGCGCGCGCGGCTCGGGGCTGCCCGTGCCGTGTCGCCGGACGCTCGCTACGGGCATCCTGCCCTTCGCATCGCTCGGAGGAAACCTCGCTTTCGCCCTCCGGGCTGCGCTTGGTTTCCTACGCCGGCTCCACGGCACGGGCAGCCCCGAGCGGGCCATGGGGTAGCGCTCGCTCGGAGGAAACCTCGCTCCGCAATTCTGCTGCGCTTGGTTTCCTACGCCGGCTCCACGGCACGGGCAGCCCCTCGCAGGCCATGGGTTGCGCTCGATGGAAGCTGCCCTCCGCTCGGCCAGCAACGCCGGCTTCACGGTAGGGGCAGCCCCTCGCAGGCCCTTGGTTGGAGGTGTGGTGCGTCCGCTGCGGGCGTGGTGCGTCGATTCGTCGAAGCGGACGCTGATCGCCGCACCGCGCACGAGCACGGCCGCCCGGAGGTGCGGCCGGCGGCCGGGGCCGAAGGCCCGCGGGCCGCCAAGGCCGCGGGGGGCATGGATGCCCCCGCGGCCGTGAAATCAGCCCAGCCGCTCAAGCAGCCGGTCGAGGGCGATGTCGAGCTTCT
>CAXNGP010000081.1:0-7657 GCA_964201845.1 Pirellulales bacterium | reverse complement strand
GCGTCTCGGCGGCCATCTTGCCCGCGCCGATCAGCAGGATCCGCTTGTCGTCGAACCGCTCGAAGACACCGGCCGCGAAATCGGCCACGGCGACGCTCGGGATGCTCGTCCGCTCCCGGCCCACGCCGGTCTCGGTGGCCACCCGCTTGGCCGTCCGCAAGGCCGCCTGAAACATCCCGGCCGTGAGCGGTCCGGCCGTGCCTGCCGCCTGGGCGAGGCTCCAGGCCTGCTTCACCTGGCCCAGGATCTGGGGCTCGCCGAGCACCATGCTGTCGAGCCCCGCCGCCACGCCGAACAGGTGGCGGACCACCGCGTCGTTGCGCTCCCGCGCGAACACCGGGGCGAGCCGGTCGGGGTCGAGGCCGCGACACTCCGCCAGGAACGCGACCAACTGGGCGGCCTCGGGGGCGGCGGCCTCCTGCTCGCCGGCCGCGTACAACTCCACGCGGTTGCAGGTGGAAAGCAGCACGGCCTCCCGCCCGGGAAATCGTTCGCGGAACCGCTCGAGCGCGGCCGCCGCCTGCTCCGCCGAGAAGGCCAGTCGCTCCCGCAGGTCCAGCGGGACGGTGCGGTGCGTTCCGCCCACGAGCGCGAGTGTCGACGCGGCGGTGGTGGCGGCGGTGCTCATGGGCCGTCCTCGCGCGGGCTCACGGCCGCGGGGCGGTCGACCGCGACGCCGCCGTGACGCGACGGGATCGCCAGGCCCCAGGCGATCCACCCGGCCAGCACCGCCAGACTCGCGATCCCCAGCCAGGCCGTGACCCGGTCGCCGCTCGGCCGCCGCCGCAGCGCGAGCGCCACGCCGTCGGCCAGCACGAGCCACGCGACCATGATCGCCATCCGGAAGATGACCGAGTCGGTCCAGGGCACCGATTCCGCCGCGCCGCGCCGAAACTGGATCGCGTTCAGGACGATGCCGGATACGAACGCCGCCGCCGCCGCCCAGGCGGCCACGGCGAGCGCCCGGTGCATGAGCACTTCCAGCCGCTCGAGGCTCGGCATCCGGAAGCCGCGGAGCGGCGGCTGCTTGCGGGCCAGCCTTCCCGCCTGGATCAGCCACATCAGCCCCGCGACGGCGGCCAGCACCACCGCCACCGTCCAGACCAGATGCAGCGCCCCGTGGAACCAGCCCCAGATCCGCGACGTCGAGTCGCGCAACAGCGGCGAGGGCACGTCGGGCGCGAAGGCCGCCACGCCCACGAGCATCAGCACGATCGGCAGCACGAACAGCCCCACGGGGGTGCGCGGGTTGGCGAGCGTGAGCCAGAGGTAGCCGGCGGCCAGGAGCCAGGCCAGCAGCAGGTAGAGGTCGGCCGGGCTCGAGAGGGGCACGGCCGCGTCGCCGGCCGCCCGCCAGCCGAGGTAGAGCGTGTGGGCGACGAGGCCGGCGGCGGCGAAGCCCACCATCACGATCCCGCGCACGCCCGAGCGGAACAGGAGCCGCGAGGCCTCGCACCCGAGGGCCACGGCGTAGCTCGCGGCGAAGCAGACGACGGAGATACCGGAGAGAAACGCGGTCATGACGGACCGATGGTTGGCGGCCCCGCCGGCCCCCGGATCGACCGGCGCCGGCTGCGGGCGGATCGCCCGGGCGTCCGGCCCGAGCCCCTGGATTGTAGTTGACTGCCGGCCGGCGGCCGATCGCCGCCGGGCGGATACACTGCAGCGTTCCATGGCCGAGATCCGCCCCCCCCAGCCGCCCTCCGATCCCCGCCAGCAGGCCCTGCTGCTGCGGGCGTGCCGCCGCGAGCCGGTGGAGCGGACCCCGATCTGGCTGATGCGGCAGGCGGGTCGCTACCTGCCGGAATACCGCGCGATCCGGGAGAAGGTCGGGTTTCTCGAGCTCTGCAAGACGCCCCGGCTCTCCGCCGAGGTGATGATCGCCACGGTCGACCGGCTCGGCGTCGACGCGGCGATCATCTTCAGCGACCTGTTGCCGTTGCTCGAGCCGATGGGGCTCGACCTCGAGTTCACCGCCGGCGAGGGGCCGGTGATCCACAACCCGGTCCGCGAGCCGGCCGATGTGGCGCGGGTCCGCGAGCTGACCGACGTCGACCGCGTGGGCTTCGTGATGGAGACCGTGACCGCCACCCGCGCCGGCCTGGCCGACTCGATCCCCGTGATCGGCTTCGCCGGGGCCCCCTTCACGCTCGCCGGCTACTGCATCGAGGGAGGCACGAGCAAGGCCTGGACGCTCACCAAGGCGTTCATGTATCGCCACGAGACGGCTTGGCACGAACTGTGCGGCATGATCGCCCGCGCCGTGAGCCGGTACCTCGTGGCCCAGCTCGACGCCGGCGCCCAGCTCGTGCAGCTGTTCGACAGCTGGGTCGGCTGCCTCGGGCCCGACGACTACCGCCGCTACGTGCTGCCCCACTCCCGCGCGGCCATCGCCGCGGCGGCGGCCCGGGCGCCGGTGATCCACTTCGCCACGGGCAACCCAGCGCTCCTGCCGCTGTTGGCCGAGGCGGGCGGCAGCGTGATCGGCATCGACTGGCGGATCGATCTCGACCGTGGCTGGGAGGCGGTCGGCTTCGAGCGCGCCGTCCAGGGCAACCTCGATCCCGTCGTGCTGATGTCCGACCGCGACACGGTGCGGCGCCAGGCCCGCAGGGTGCTCGCCCGTGCCGGCGGCCGCCCGGGCCACATCTTCAACCTCGGCCACGGCGTGCTCCCGGGCACGCCGGTCGAGAACGTGCTGGAGCTGATCGCGACCGTCAAGGAAGGCTGACGATTCGGCCCGAGCCAGGCGCGGTGGGCCACACCGATCGTCCGGCGCTGGGGCATGGGCCGCCCCGGAGTGTCGCCAACGGTTGTCTTTGCCCGCCAGGGAAAGGCCGCGTTAGACTGGTAGGTTCGCGTCGCGGCCCCGCAGGGTCGGCTCACGCGGCCGCCGCCCCTCGCCCAGGCCTCATGAAGACCCTCGAAAAACGCCTCTTCCATCTGTTTCCGTCCGCCGACGTCGCCCGGGCCCGCCAGATCACGCCCGCCGCCGTTGCCTGCCCGCGCGTGGGACAGGTTCGCGCCGTCGTCAGCGACGACGATGGCGAGCACGAGGTTTTCCTCGACCTCACCGCCCACCGGCGGGGCGGGATGACGCTCGAGAGCCGCTGCTCGACCTCCGCGGGCCGAGCCGGCCGACCCTGTGCCGTGCTGGCGGCGGTGCTCCTGGAGGTGGACCGCCGCGGCCTGCTCAAGGGAATCCACGACCAGACGCCCGTCACCCTCGAGATCGTCGGCCAGGACGGAAGCGTGACCGACGTGGCCGAGCAGGATGACGACGAGCCGACGCCGCCGGCGGACGACGATCAGGCGGTGGCGGCGGCCGTGGCCGTTCGCCGGCGGGCGGCGGCCGGTCGAAGCGGCCCGCGGCTGCCCCCGTGGGCGACCGAACTCGAAGAACGCCGCCGGCTGGTGGAGCCCGCGGTCCGATCGCAGGGCATCGACATTCCCGACGCCCGCCGGGCCGGCGGGGCGCTCGTGTTCCTGCTCGACGCGGCGGCCTCGGCCGAAGCCCGCGCGGCGGTCGTGGTGCCCTGCCGGATGCAGCTCGACGTGGCCGGCAACGCCACCGGCCGGCCGCGGCCGGTCACGCTCGGCCCGGGCGAGGTGGAACTCGACGATCTCGATCGGCAGGAGCGGGAGCTCGTGGAACGGCTGCTGGGCGCCGTCGCGGGTGACGAGCGGAACGTGCCACCGCCGCTCGAGCGGCGCACGATTACCCGGATCGTGATCAGCCCGCGCTCGGCCGCAGCCCACCTGGCGCTGCTGTGCGAGACCGGCCGGCTCGTCATGCAGCCCGAACCGCGGCGGGCTCCGGACGACGTCGTGCCGCTCACCTGGGACGGCGGCCGGCCCTGGGAGTTCGCCTTCGTGGTCGGTCCCGACGACGACGATCTGCCGCGGCGCCGCCGCGAGGCCGAGGTCGAGGACGACGACGCAGCCCCGCCGCCGCCGGCCAAGGCGACGCTGACCGCGGCCCTCGTCCGCGGCAGCCAGCGGAAGGATCTCCGTGAGCCACGGGCGATCCTCAAGTCGGGGATCGTGGTGTTCGCCGACCGGATCGCCCGGCTGGAGGCCGCGGGAGCGGCGGGCTGGATCGACCAGTTCGAGCGGCGCGGGCCGATCGAGCTGGCCGGCGGCCACTGCGACGGGCTGATCGAGCGGCTGGGCCTCCTGGCGGACCTGCCGCGGATCGTGCTGCCGGCCTGGACCGGCTGGCAGATCGAGTCGGGCCCACCGCGGCCCAAGCTCGTGCTCGACGACTCGCCGGCGGTCTCAGTCGACGAGCCGACTCCGACGGGGCCGCGCCGCCGCCGCAGCCAGCCGCGGGTGCAACTGGCGGGCCGCATCTGGTTCGACTATTCCGGGATTCTGATCGCGGCCGACGATCCCGCCGGCGGCGCCGCCGATGCCGACCGCAAGATCTTCGTCCGCCGTGACCGGGCCGCCGAACGGGAGGCGCTCGCCGCGCTTCCGCGGCACGGGTTCACGCCGCCGCGGGGCGCGACCCTGGACGGCGAGGAGGTCGTCCACCACGTCGAGGTCGCCCGCAACCGGCTCGATGGCTCGGTGGCCCAGTTGGCCGCCGCGGGCTGGGCCGTCGAAGTGGCGGGCCGCCGCTACCGCCCCGCCGGCAGCGTGGCCTGGAACGTCACCAGCGGCATCGACTGGTTCGAGCTCTCGGCCGACATCGATTTCGGCGGCATCAGCGCCGACTTTCCGGCCCTGCTCGAGGCGCTGGCCGCCGGCCACCGCGCGGTGGAACTCGCCGATGGTTCGCTCGGCATTCTGCCGGAGTCGTTCGCCGCCCAGTTCGCCCCCTTCGCGGCGCTGGCCCAGCGCCACGACGGCAAGCTGCGCTACGGCCGCATCCAGGTAGCCCTGCTCGACGCGCTGCTGGCCGGCCAGCCGCGAACCCAGGTCGACGAGGCGTTCGAGCGGCTGCGGGAGCAACTGGCCGCCGGCGAGCGGCCCGAGGCCGAGGACGAGCCGGAGGGCTTTCAGGGCACGCTGCGTCACTACCAGCGGGAGGGTCTCGGCTGGCTCGTGTTTCTCGAGGGGCTGGGGCTCGGCGGCTGCCTCGCCGACGACATGGGCCTGGGCAAGACGATCCAGGTGTTGGCTCTGCTGCTGCGGCGGAAGGCCGAGGTCACGGCCGCCGGCCTGCCCCACCGGCCGGCCCTCGTGGTGGTGCCCAAGAGCCTCGTGTTCAACTGGATGGACGAGGCGCGGAAGTTCTCGCCGGAGCTGCGGGTGGTCAACCACACCGGCAACGCCCGCCTCGAGACCGCGGGCGACCTGAGTGAGCACGACATCGTGATCACCACCTACGGCACCCTTCGCCGCGACATCATCCGCCACCGCGAGACCGAGTTCGACTACGTCGTGCTCGACGAGGCCCAGTCGATCAAGAACGCGGCCAGCCAGGCGGCCAAGGCCTGCCGGCTGCTCAAGGCGCGGCACCGCCTGGCCCTCACCGGCACCCCCGTGGAGAACCACATCGGCGAGTTGTGGAGCATCTTCGAGTTCCTGAACCCCGGCCAGCTCGGCAGCGCCGCGCGGCTGCGGCGGTTCCTGGCCGACGGCCGGGGCAGCGCCGACCTCGTGGCCCGCGCCGTGCGGCCGTACCTGCTGCGGCGGACCAAGGCGGAGGTGCTCTCCGACCTGCCCGAAAAGACCGAGCAGACGCTGTTCGTGGAACTCGGCGAGGAGCAGCGGAAGGCCTACGACGAGCTGCGTCATCACTTCCGCGCCGAGCTCTCCGGCCGGATCGGGCGGCTGGGGATCGGCCGGTCGCGGATCGCGGTGCTCGAGGCGCTGCTGCGGCTGCGGCAGACGGCCTGCCACCCGGGCCTGGTCGATCCCGCGCGCATCGACGACCCCTCCGCCAAGCTCGACGCGCTGCTCGAGCAGCTCGACGAGGTGATCGACGAGGGGCACAAGGTGCTCGTGTTCAGCCAGTTCACCAGCTTCCTGGCGATCCTGCGCCGCAAGCTCGACGCCCGGCCTTTGCCCTACGAATACCTCGACGGCCGGACGACCGACCGCCAGGCCCGCGTGGCCCGCTTCCAGGAGGATCCAGACTGCCGGCTGTTCCTCGTGAGCCTCAAGGCGGGAGGGCAGGGGCTCAACCTCACCGCCGCCGACTACATCTACATCCTCGACCCCTGGTGGAACCCCGCCGTCGAGGCACAGGCCGTGGACCGGGCCCACCGGATCGGCCAGCTCCGCCGCGTATTCGCCTACCGCCTGATCGCCCGCGACACGGTGGAGGAGAAAATCCTCGCGCTCCAGGACAAAAAGCGGGAACTGGCCGAGTCGATCGTCCGGGCCGACGCCGGCGTGATCGGGAATCTCACGGCCGAAGACGTCGAACTGCTGCTCTCCTGACGCCCCTAGGCCGCGGCCCCGGCATTCACGCAATTCTCATCTTCGCCGGGTGGCAACCGGCGGGCATACTTTGCCGACCCCGCCCGAACCCCGCCGCCAGATCGCCATGACCACTGGAACCTTCGTCCCGCAGGAATCCGTCGTGAAGCAAGCCTCGTCGAAGCCCCGGCCCGGCCAGGCGGCCCCCCCGGCCCCGCGGATCCTCGTCGTCGACGACGAGGAAGATCTGCTCGAACTCGTGCGCTACAACCTCACGAAGGAGGGCTATGACGTCGCCTGCGTCGTCAGCGGCGAGGAGGCCCTCAAGGCGGCCCGCAAGCTCCCGCCCGACCTGATCGTGCTCGACCTGATGCTGCCGGCGGTCGACGGCCTCGAGGTCTGCCGGCGGCTCAAGGCCGACGCCCGGACCCGTGAGGTCCCGATCATCATGCTCACCGCCAAGGGGGAGGAGAGCGACATGATCGCCGGGCTCGAGCGGGGCGCCGACGACTACATCTCCAAACCCTTCAGCCCGCGGGTGCTCGGGGCCCGGATCAAGGCCCTGCTGCGACGGCACGACGCCCGCCGGCAGGCCGACGCCGACGTCACGATCGACGTCCACGAGCTCTCGATCCACCCCGGCCGCCACGAGGCGACCCTCGCGGGCAGCCCGCTGGATCTCACCTACACCGAGTTCGCCCTGCTCCAGTTTCTGGCGAAACGGCCGGGCTGGGCCTACACCCGGACGCAGATCGTCGACGCGGTCAAGGGGGAGGATTATCCTGTGACCGAGCGGTCGGTCGACGTGCAGGTCGCCGGCCTCCGCAAGAAGCTCGGCACCTTCGGCTCCTACATCGAGACCGTGCGCGGCGTGGGATATCGGTTCCGGGAGTGACGCACGTCCCGCCGTACGCCGCCTCCATGCCCCGAACCCGGCTCGTCTGGCACCTGTTCGTGGTCTGGTGCCTGCTGGTGGCCGCCGTGCTGGCCGGCTCCTTCTGGCTGGGCAGCGTCCAGATCGGCACGCTGGCCACCGAGGCGGAGCGGCAGCGGCTCGAGGAACTCGGCCGACGGCTGGCCGCGTCGCTCGCCGCCGGCGACCAGGACGACGCCACCCGCGACGAGCAGCTCCGCCAGTTCGCGGCCATCACCGGGCTCGAAGTGGAGCTGCTCGGTCCGACCGGCGCGCCGCTCGCCGCCGCGCCGGCCCGGACGCGCAGCCCGAACCGCACCGGCCCCCTGCCCCGGCCGACGACGTCCGACCGGGCGGCCAACGGCAGCCGCT
>CAXNGP010000080.1:0-7683 GCA_964201845.1 Pirellulales bacterium | reverse complement strand
GGAGGCGTTGCCGGCCGCCGTGTCGTGCGACCTCGACGCGGCAGTCGACGCCGCGAGGGAGGCTGGCCTGCTCGCCGGCCGCACGGTGGTCGTGGCGCACGGTGCGACCCTCGATCGCTGCCGGGGCCAGGTTCGCGCGTCGTTGTCGGCGTGGCACCGCAACCTCGCGCTGACGGGAGGAGATCCGCTCACCAGCGTGCCGCCGGACGGCATCCGGTTCGTGGTTCTCGACCCGGCGACTCAGCCGCCCGACCAGGATGCCGGCCCGTCCTTCGGCCGCACCAGCCTCGACGCCGTCGCCATCCGCCGGGATGTGCTGCGCCAGGTCATCGGCCAGGACACGCTCGTGGCCCGGCAGTGCGGCCTCGAAATCCAGTTCGATCCCAATCGCGTGGCGGCCTACCGTCTCGTCGGCCATCGCCAGTCGGTCGTCGAGTCGCTCGCCGACGCGGCCCCGCCGACGATCGACCTCCACGCAGGTGAGACCGTGCGGGTGGTGTACGAGGTGCTGCCGAAGGAACTCGGGGCGACGGGCCTGGCATTGGCCCGGCTGACGTGGCGCACGCCCGACGGCGCCGCCGCCCGACTCGACGCCGCCGATCGCTCCTCGAGCGACCGGACGGCGGCCCTCCCTTCGCCCCACGGCTGCGAACTCGTTCTCGCGGCCACGCTCGGCGATCTGGCTGGCGGATCGGCACACACGCCCAAGCCCCGGGCCACGCTGGCGGCGCTCCACTCGGTCGCCGACCGCTGGCAGGCCCGTGGCGACGTCACGCCCTTCGGAGAGACCCTCATCCGAGTCATCGACCGCCAGGGCGTCGGCCCACGGGGCGGACGCTAGCGAGCCGGCGGCGCTCGATTGACGAGGCCGGTGGCCGGTCTCACAATGCTGGCTTCTCCCTTCTTCGCCGCCGGTCGAGGCAACATGCGCGCGATTCTGCCCCCCTGCTCCCTCCTGGTTCTTCTGGCGACGGTCGCGTGGGCGGCCGATCCCCCCGCCGGCGCGTCCAAGGAGACCGCCGCCGACGTGGCCGCACGCGCGCTGCTCGAAGTGCTCGAGGAGCGGCAGATGCCCGACGTCACGCTGGCGGTGCTGGCCCGCGTCGAGGCCGACCCGGAGGCTTCCGTTGAGCTCAAGCGCGAGGCCGCCTTCCGGAGAGCCGGAGCGTTGATCGGCGTGAGCCGCACCGAGGCCGACAGCGGCAAGCGAGCGAAACTGCTCGATGAAGCCCAGGCCTCCCTCGACGCGTTCCTCAAGTCCGGCACGCCCAACGGCCGGCAGGCGATCGCGGCCTACACCCAGAAGGGCAGCCTGCTCGTGGAACGCGGCCGGGCGAAGGCCGAGCAGGCCAACCGGCCCGGCGCCGACCGCAAGACGCTCGAGGCGGAGGCGGTCAAGTTCTTCGACGAGGCCGTCAAGAGCCTCGAGGGGAAGTCGAAGCCCGGCGAGCCCATCACGATCGTCACCAACGCCGAGGACGCGGTGCTCCAGGTGCTGCGGGAGGTCGACGCCAAGATCGCCGCCCTCAAGAAGGTCGGCGGCGAAGAGGAGCCGAAGGCGGACGCCAAGGAGTCCGAAGACGGCGACACGAAGCCCGAGCCCAAGGCCAAGCAGAAGCCGGCGAAGCAGGCGCGGCTCACGATCCAGCAACGCCGAGAACTCGAGGCGCTCGAGGCGGAGCAGGAGGCGCTGCGGGGCAAGTTGATCCAGACGAGGCTCACGGGGGCCGCCGCCCTGTTCGAGAAGGCCAAGGCCTACCCGGAGAAGTCGAAGGAGCGGGCCGACACGCTCGCCGCCTCGGCGGCGATGTTCAAGGAGATCGCCGACAAATATCCCACCAAGGGTGGCGGCCTGTTCGCCCGCTACTACGAGGGCCGCAACTACGCGATGCTCGGCAAGTGGGAAGTGGCCGCCAACACGGTCGTGCCGCTCACGATGCTCGACCAGAAGCAGCCTCTGGCGATCCTGCTCCGGTCCCGGGCCTGCAACACGCTGCTCGAGTGCCAGCTCGCCGAGAAGAAGTACGACAAGTTCGACGCCTCGATCCGCAAGTTCGCCCTCGAGGACGTGAGCCGCTTGCCGGGCGCGAAACTCGACGCCGACTGGCTCGGGTTCAAGTATCGGGCTGCGAAGGCGCTCGACACGATGGCCGAGACGCTCGATCCGAAGGACGCCAAGAACAACGCCGAACGAGCCAAGATGCAGGCCGACGCCAAGAAGTTGGCGGTCGAGGTGGCCAAGGCGAACGCCGACTTCGCCGACGAGGCCCGGGAGCTCTCGGCCAAGCTCGGCAAGGTCGTCGAGGAGGGGGAGCGCACGTTCGCTGCCGCCTTCGATGAGGCGAAGGTGGCGCTGACGACGATGCAGGGACACGCGGGCGAGGCCAAGGCGGCCGCGGCGGCCAAGGATGCCGTGAAAGAGCAGGCGGCCCGCAAGGCGGCCGGCGAGGCCCGGACGGAGACGGTGGCGAAGCTGGAGGAGGCGCTGAAACTGGCCGGAGTGGCCGCCCCCCTCTCCGGCGACGCCTCCGCCGACGAGGCACTCAAGGACGTGACGATCGAAGAGGTCAATCAGGCCCGGTACTACCTCACGTTCCTGCTCTACGAAGCCGGGAAGTTTCCCGAGGCGGCGGCCATCGGCCGGATGCTGGCGGAGCGGTATCCCAACGCCAAGGGAAGTCGTCAGGCCGCCAAGATCGCGATGGCGTCCTGGCAGCAGGCGGGCCAGCAGGCCACCGGTGAGGCCCGCGACCTGGCTCTCGCCAAGGCGGCCGAGCTCGCCGGGATCGTGATGAAGACCTGGCCCGACGAGCCGGAGAGCGCCGACGCCGCGGTGATCGCGATCGGGGCGGCCGTCTCGGGCCGGGATCCGAAGGCGATCGTGTCGATCATCGAGCAGGTGCCGGCCAGCTCACCCCGCAAGGCGGAGGTGCAGTTGCGGGCCGGCATGGCGCTGTGGCGCGAGGTCCAGGAGGCGCGGCGAGGCGAGGAGGGCGACAAGCCCGACGAGGCGACGATTGCCGGCTGGCGGGCCACCGCGGCCAAGGCGCTCGACGATGGGATCGCCGGGTTCGGTGACGCGAAAGAACTGCCGGCCCCGCCGATGGGCCAGTTGGCCGTGGCCGGAGCCCTGTCGCGGGTGCAGATCGCGATGGAAGACGACGACGACGCCCGGGCGGCGACGCTCATGCAGCATCCGGTCTACGGGCCATGGACGCTCGTGGCGGGAGACAACCCGCTGCTCAAGCAGGGCACGCTCGCCGAGGCGGCCCTCACGCTCGGCCTCCGGCTCTTCATCCAGACCGAGGATTTCGCGAAGGCCCAGCAGGCGATGACGGGGCTCGAGAAGGTGGCGGGCCAAGGCGACGAGGCGTCGGCCAAACTGACGGCGATGTACCTCGCGATGGGCCGCGATTTGCAGGGCCAGCTCGAAAGTCTCGGGAGCGGCGAGAAAGCCGCCAGCCCGGAGGTTCGCAAGCGGGCGGAAAAGATCCTCACGGGCTTCGAGAAGTTCCTCGACGGCGTCGCCGCCCGCGACAGCAAGACCTCGTCACAGATGTGGGTGGCCACCACCTACCTCACGCTCGGGTCGGGCAAGGGCACCGGTGCGGTGGTGCCCCCGTCCCAGGCCGCCGCCTACCTCAAGAAGTCGGCGGAGGTTTACCAGAAACTGCTGTCCAACGCGGACAACCCCGAGGTCAAGAACTTCGAGCCGTCGATCCGGCTGAAGATGGCCACGATCTACCAGGTTCTCGCCGACTGGGACGAGGCCCAGAAGCAGATCGACTGGATCCTCGCCGACCCGAAGCGGCAAAACTCGCTCGAGGCGCAGGTGATGGCCGCGGAGGTGCTCCAGGCCGCGGGCGCGGCGGCGGCGGCGGCGGGAGACGCTGAAAAGGCCAACTCGCTGTTTCGTGAGGCGGCCAGCGGCCGCAAGACGCCGCCGGTCGTGATCTGGGGCTGGGGCAACATCGCCAACAAGGTGGCCCGCCAGGGAATCGACGTGGCCGGGGACAAGGGCCAGCAAAATCGCGACACCTTCTTCGACGCCCGGCTGCGGGTGGCGGAGTGCCTGGTGGCGCGGGCCCGCCTCCCGGGCAAGGAGAAGGAACGACCCACGCGGCTCGACACGGCCCAGGCGGCGATCGGCATGACCCGGAAGCTCTATCCGGATCTCGGCGGCGAGGGTTTCGCCAAGCGGTACGAGAAACTGCTCAAGGACGTGCAGCGCGAGAAGGGCGAGAAACCCGACGGCTTCCAGGCGTTGGATGCCAAGGCCCAGGCCGCAGCCGCGGCGGCGCAGGAAACCACCGGAGCCACGCCATGAACCGTCGCTTGCATCCCAATCCCGCCACCGGCTCGACCCGCTTGGTTGGCTCGGGGCTCCTCGCTGCCGGGCTGATGCTGGTCGTTTTCAACACCCTCGGCCGGGCGGAGGATTCGGTGGTCCTGGTCGACGGGAGCCGGGTGCGCGGATCGATCGTCAGCCTCGCGCCCGACGCGGTCGAGATCGAGGGACGGTCCGGCATCGAGAAGGTGGGCATCGCGGAGATTCAGGAGGTGATGCTCGACGGTGAGCCGGAGAGCCTCGCCAGCGCCCGCACCCTGCTCGTGCGCCGCGATCCGCGCGGTGCGATCGAGGAACTGGCCAAAATCGAGGCGGCCGACATCAAGGATGCCGAGCCGCGGATCCGCGAGGAGTACGAGTTTCTGAAGGTGGCGGCCGCCGCCGGCGCCGCCACGGCCGCCGACGGCGCCGCAGCCGCCCAGGGGCTGGCCGCGTTTCTGACCCGCAACGCCCGCAGCCACCACTTTTTCGAAGGGCAGGAGATGCTCGGCGACTTGTACGCGCGGCTGGGCAAGTACGCGGAATCGGCGGCGGCCTACGGCGCGCTCGACCGCGGTCCGCCGGCGCTGCGGATCCGGGCGGCCTCCAGCAAGGCCCGGCTGCTGCTCGATCAGGGCAAGGCGGCGGATGCGATCAAGGAGTTCGAGGCGGCGACCAAGATTCCGACCGAGCCCGGCGACACCGCCAGCGCCGCCCAGAAAGGCGAGGCCCAACTCGGCATGGCTCGCTGCCTCGCCAAGACGGGCAAGGCAACCGATGGCGTGACCATGGCCCGGGCCGCGATTCGGGCCGCCGATCCGGGCGACCGCGATCTGCTGGCGGCGGCGTTCGCGGCCTTGGGCGAGTGCCAGCGGGCCGTGGGCGGGAAGGACCAGGATGCCCTGATCTCGTTCCTGACCGTCGACCTCGTCTACAACTCGGTGCCCGATCGCCACGCCGAGGCGCTCTACAACCTCGTCGAACTGTGGGAGGCGACGAAGCAGCCCGAGCGAGCCCGCGAGGCCCGTCAAAACTTGATCACGACGTATCCGGACAGCCCCTGGGCCAAGAAACTGGGGGCCGCCCGCTCGCCCTCGTGACCGGGCCCCGGTGGCATCCAGGGGGCTTCCGCAAGCCCGGGCCCCGAGAGTACGATTTCGCGTCCAGGCTTCGTGCCAGGGAATCAAGACAGTTCTTTCCGAGGAGACATCCATGCTTGCGGCGAGTGAAGGGTTCCTGAGCCAGGTTCGATCGGCCCGCTCCCGGCTGCTCGTTGGAGCACCGCGGCTCCTGCTGGTCGCGTGCCTGCTCGGGGCGTCGCTGGCGGCGGTGAGTTTCGTCAGCCCGTCGTCGTCGCCCTTCCAATCCGTCGTCATGGCCCAGGACGGTGACGCGGCCCTCGACGCGGGTGGCGGCGACGCGCCGCCACCCCGCAAGAACGCCCTGGTCTACATCGCCGAATCCTGCGGCTGGATCTTCGGCCCGGTGTTCCTCGTGCTGTCGTTCATCTTCGTGGCCCTGATCGCGATGTGCTTCCTGCAACTCCGCAAGTCGGTGCTCCTGCCTGCTGCGCTGTCGACCCAGTTCGAGCAGCACCTCGAGGCCAAGGAGTATCAGCCGGCCTACGAGCTGGCGAAGAACGACGACTCCTACCTCGGCCACATCCTGGCGGCCGGCATGGGCAAGCTGCAGTCGGGCTATCCGGCCGCGGTGGAGGCCATGGAGGGCGCCCAGGGCGAGGAACAGATGAAGCTCGAGCACAAGATCAGCTACGTCTCGCTGATCGGCGCCCTGGCCCCGATGCTGGGGCTGCTGGGCACGGTGCAGGGCATGGTCGACGCGTTCAAGACGATCTCCGACAACCCCGGCGTGGCCCCCAAGCCGGACCAACTCGCGACCGGTATCGCGACCGCGCTCGTGACGACGCTGATCGGACTCTGGATCGCGATCCCGGCGATCATGTTCTTCCAGCTGTTCAAGAACTGGTTGGAGGACATCTACTCCTCGGCGTCGGACGAAGCGGGGCGGCTGATGTCCCGGTTCCAGGCGATGGGCAAGAAGTGACTCTCGGACGACGGAGCTGACCATGGCCTCGAGGCGAAAGAGCGTCGGCTCGGTCGACATCGACATGACGCCGATGATCGACGTCACGTTCCAGCTGATCACGTTCTTCATGTTCACGCTCAACTTCTCGGAGGCGGTGCAGGACCAGCGGGTGCAGCTGCCCGTCAGTCAGGTCGCCAAGCCGGTGGAAAACTCCGACATCGAGCCGCTCACGCTCCAGCTGATGGACGACGGCCGCGTGATCTACAACGGCGAGCCGGTGGCGCTGGCCGCCCTCGGCGACTACCTCGAAAACGAGAAGTCGGTGATGCTGGCGGCCAATAAGGAGCCGGCGGCCGCCACGGTGGTGGTGCGGGCCGACGGCCGTTCCCGGACGGGCGACGTGCAGCAGATCATCCGCAACTGCCAGGAAAAGGGCTTCGACAAGTTCGTTCTGCGGGCCGAATACAGGGGCCGGTAAGCCGGGCTGACGATGGCAAAACGTGAAAGCAAGCTGGTCGGCAAGATCGACATCAACATGACGCCGATGATCGACGTCGTGTTCCAGTTGCTCACGTTCTTCATGCTGACGCTCAAATCGGTGGTGGTCGAGGGCGACTTCAACATCCGGATGCCCCTGGGCGCGAGTGCCGGCGCGGCCGAGGACAACCCGATTCCGCCGATCATCGTCAAGATGACCGCGACGCCGGACGGGCAGCTGTCGGGCGTTTTGATCGGCAACAAGAAGGTCGTGGACGACGCCCTGATCGGCGAACTTGCCTCGGCCGACGCCGCGGTCGAAGCGGCCTATGCCAGTGCCGACGACCGCGCCAAGCGGGTGGCGGCCGCAAAGAAGCAGATGGAAGCCGTCTCCACGGCGCTGGTTCAGGGCATCCAGGCCCGCATCCTCGACACCTTCGGCAACGACCTGTCGCAGGCCGAACTGACGGAACTGGAACTCGACTGTGACCCCGGTCTCAAGTACGAGTACGTGATCGGCGCCATCAACGCGGCGTCGGGCGTCGTGAAGGGCGACCAGGTCGTGCCGCTGATCCAGAAGATCAAGTTCTCGCCGCCGAAGAAGGCCAAGTAACGGGGCCTCCCGCGCGCGGGCTCGGGGCCGGCCAAGCCATCTCACCGGTCGCTTGGAGCGTCTTGGGTGAATCAGGCTCGGGGCTGCCGGTCCCCGTCGCCCGGACGCTCACTGCGGCCCTTCTCGCGTGGGCTCGGGGTTGCCCGTGCCATCTCGCCGGGCGCTCGCTGCGGCCCTCCAGGCCTCCGCTCGCTCGATGCTGCCCTCGCTTCGGCATCCT
>CAXNGP010000079.1:0-7746 GCA_964201845.1 Pirellulales bacterium | reverse complement strand
GGGCTGTGGTCGGGGGCTGTGGTCGGGGGCTGTGGTCGGGGGCTGTGGTCGGGCGGCCGGATGGGCTGGCCGGCACGGGGCAGGCGGGGGCCGGCGGCCGCGGGGCCGCCGGGACCGCGAAAAACGCGGGGCAACCCGTGATTGTCGCGGTCAGGCGGCCCGGGGGTCAAGGCGACCGGGCAAGGATGGTACGGCCGGCGGGGCGAGCAGGCAGGGATGGCCGTTCCGGCTGAGGCCACCGCAGCCGCGGGTCGTGTTGACGCACCCTGGTCCAGGCCGAATAATTATCTTGGTTGTGGGGAGAGGAAGTCGCCGCACGTTTGGGTCGAACTTCCGCTTGTGCGGGGCCATGCAGGGGGCCGGTGGGATGTCGTTACGCCACCATCATCGTCGCCGGCTCTCTCGGCAGGCCGCCTTCACGCTGGTGGAGTTGTTGGTCGTGATCGCCATTGTCGCCGTGCTGATTTCGCTGCTGCTTCCGGCAGTGCAGTCGGCGAGGGAAACGGCTCGCCGCCTGGCCTGCTCGAGCAATCTCAAGCAAACCGCTCTGGCCGTGATCGGTTTCGAATCGGCACGCAAGGCGTTCCCTGCCGGCTACTCGTTCTTTACCACCACCGGGGAGCCGTGCTGGGGATGGGCCGCGTTTATTTTGCCGTACATGGAGCAACAGTCGCTGTTTGACCAACTTCGGGTTGAAAGTCGGAAGTTGAGCGCCATCTACAAGTCTTCCCCCACGGTGGCGGACCGGGCCCTGTTGCAGACGCCTATCCCGGCGTACCGCTGTCCCTCGGACGACACGCCCGTTCTCAATGAACTTTGCAAGTTCGGTGCCGGCCACTTCTCCTTGGCGACGGCGAACTACATCGGCAGTGCCGGCAACAGGCTCGAGCCGGGGTTTGGGGGTTCCTACAACGCGCCGCAAAACGACACCGATACGGGCGGGATGTTCTTCGGGGCGTATGACCGCAAAGCTCCGAAGCCCGGCAAGGGTCCGCTCGGCGTCACGCGCAAGCAGGTGCCTGACGGCACCACGAAGACGATCGCGATCGGAGAGCGAGCGAGGTTCAATCTGGCCGCTACGTGGGCGGGCACCGGCAGCAGTGCCTCCTACGGCAACGAACACGCCGCTCGCACGCTCGCCCGCCCAGGGTTCATGATCAACTACGATTGGGTCCGGGCCGGCGGTCCGGAAAATCAGGGAAAGGGGTATGGAAGCCGCCATGCCGGAGGCGGCATGTTCGCGTTCGTCGACGGCTCCGTGGGTTTCGTCTCCGAAAACGTGACCGCGACGGAACTTGGCTACTTGATGAACCGCAACGACAGCGTTTCTTTCTCCGTTCCGCGGTGACGCGGCCGCCTTTTCCCCAGCCTCATCGGTCCAGAGCACGCCTCATGCAGCCTCTCAGTTTTGGCACTGGGCGACGACGTTGGTGGCCCGCCGTCCTGTGCTTCGTGGGTTGCGGTGGCGGCATCGAGACTGCCGAAGTCAGTGGACTGGTGACACTCGACGGCAAGCCGCTTCCAGGCGTGATCGTCCAGTTCGAGCCGATTGACGGTGAACAGACCAGGCTTCCGCCGGGGACGGGCCTGACGAACTCGCAGGGCCGCTATCTGCTGCTTCGGCCCGGCGGGAAGTCGGGGGCGGTGGTGGGGCGCAGCACGGTCCGCGTGCTCCACGGCCAGGGTGGAGATCTGGGGAACGTCGCAGGAAGATCGGTCACCGGCACGGTGTCCGAGCGTGAGGTCACGAGCGGTTCGAATGCGATCGACATCGAACTCCGTTCGCAGTGAATCCGACCCCTCGTGCCGCGTGATCGCCGCATTCACTCGGGCGACGGCCGTGGGCCAAACTCGGCCGCGAGCAGGCGGCACACGTCCTGGGCGGCCCGGCGGGGCGCGAGCGCCGTGGTGGCGATCCCGGCCACCACGCGGGTGTGCTGGTGGTCGGTGGACCCGGTCTCGCCCCAGGCAGCTCCGTCGCGGCAGGTGAGGTAGACGGAGAACGTGCGATGACCCGTGCCGGGCCGCTCGCCGACCACATGGAGGATCGCCCGCGGGCCCGACGAGTCCGCGAACAGCGTCTCCCCGATCCGGTAGCCCGCCCGCACGCGGCCCGCGGTCACGACGATCCTGCGGGCGGCCGGCCGGTGGCCGGCGGTGCGCAGGCCGGCATCGAGCGCCTGGAGAAACGGCTCGAGCTGGGCGCGGTCCATGATCGCCAGCGGGTTGAGCCCGTCGGAGATGACGATCTGCACGTCGCTACCGCCCGCCTGCCGTTCCCGCTCGGCGGCGACGGCGGCCAGCGAGGCGGCTGTCAGCTGCTCGCCGGTCGTGGGATGCAGGATGTAGTCGCGCCGGTCCTGCGACTCCGTCTGCACCAGGATGCTGCCGCCCTGAGACTCCCGAAACGCCGCGTCGAACTCGGCCCAGATGCTCTGCTTAGCGTCGGCGTAGATCGTGCCGATCGTCGTCGCCAGCTGGGGCTCGAGATCCTCCGGCAGCCGTCCGTGCCCCTCCGCGAGAAACACTCCGCGGGCCCGCACGGCCGCCATCTCCGCGCGGCCCTCGGCCCGGATCGCCTCCTCGGGCCGGTCGTCGCCGCGGGCCCGGCAGAACTGGAGGTGCACCCAGCCCGGATCGCCGAAATGCGGCCCCGGCCCCCCGGCGCCGTCGAGCACGCCGAGCCGCTGGAAGAATCGTTCCATTCGCGGCTCTCCCCGACAGGCGAACTTCCGCCGCAACCGGACATGGTCCTGAAAGCCCGTCGTGAGGTACCCGAGCATCGGGTCGACCTTCGTCGGGAGCGCCATCAAATAGGCGGGTCGGGCCGGCATCACCTGCTCCAGACACCAGTCGAGGTCCTCGAGCGACACGTCCATGTGGAGCGTGGCGCAGACGTCGAGCCCGATGCACAGCCCGTGCAGCTTTCCCATCACGAGGTCTTCGAGGCAGCAGCGAACGAGCTGGTCGCGGCTGCGAAAGACTTCCGGTCCGATGAACCCTGCCACGTCGTTGACGTGGACCCAGGCCGGGCCGCCGCGGGCCCGGGCCACCCGCCGCGCGAGCAGCCGGGTGAAGCCGTATTTCCGCGACTCGTGCACCACCATGTCGGTGCCCTGGGCGTGCCCGTTGGTGAAGTCGGCCCCTTGTCCGGTCTCGAAATAGAGCCCCCATCGGCCCCGCCGCGCGTCGGCGTGCCGCAGCATCTTGTCGAGCGACACGTCGAAGGTCGCGTTGGCCGCGTCGCTGCCGGCGATGCTCTGAAACCAGACCCCCGTGCTGCCCGGGGCGACACGGTCCACCTCCGCCTGGACGTCGATGTGGGCGAGCACGCAGTGGGGCATCACGTCGGCAAGCTGGAACGCCTGCAGGATCTGCCGCAACGCGTCCGACACGGCGGCCACGCTCGCCGCCTCGCTCGAGACAGGGTTCGTGCCGAGCACCAGGTCGCCGACGCCGTAGGCCCAGCCGTCGAAGACCTGCCAGCGGATGTCGTCGGGGTGATCGGTGGGGGAGTTGGGCTGGAGCCGGGCCGCGAGGCATCCACGGCCGCCGATGGAACTGCCGGGCAGCGGATTGAAGACGGTGTCGCCGACGCGGATCAACTCCTCGTTCGTCATCAGCCGGACGACGCAGGCGATCACATCGCTCGACAGCCCCGGCATCACCGCCTTGATCGCCGACTCCGGCTGCGTCAGGAGAAACGTCTTCAGGTCGGCCAGCGTCCAGGCAGCGGAGCGGGCTCGGGCCGCCGCGTCGAGATCGGCCGCGAGCGCCATCGACAAGCGGTCGGAGAAGGCAGGATGCGCGTCGATCGCCTGCAGGGGCGTGCGGGCGAGCATCGTCCGCGCTCGGATTCGTGCGGCCTCGTCGGCCGCGGCCACGCCCACGATCGCATCGCCCTCCTTGAAGGCGTTGGCGTGGCCCAGGAGTCGGGCATAGAGCGCCGCATCCCAACTCCCCGAGAGCCGGGTCACATGCGCGACGAGATCCTCGGCGGCGGTCGCCGTTCCTTCGGCCGCCCGGGCCAGGGACGATCCGACTGGCAACGACGCCAGCCCCGCGAGAAACCTACGGCGTCGGAATCGGAGCATCGGGATCCCTCACGCTGGCATCCACCGGGTATTCACTGACACCCTCGAGATGATACTCGGCTCGCGCTTCGTGCGACCTCGGCACGGTGATGACCGGGCCGATGAGGCCTTCCTGCTCGACGTTCATCGTCTGCGGCGGGGTCGTGCTCGAAGGCAGCGCGGTCGCCGACGAGCGGCTTCCCGATGGCGCCGCCGGGCCCGGCGTGCCCGCGTCAGACTGAACCGCTTCCCGCGCGTCGGCGATCTGTCCGAAAACACGCAACTGATCATCCCTTCGGCGGTCGCGTCGGCGGTCGCGAATCAGGACGGAAGTCCGGCCTGCACGTCGGCGGCGGAAGTTGCTCTTTTCATCGCGAGGCGATCCAGCGTAATTCAGAGCCAGCCCCGCAGAGGGCTCACCCAGGAGAACCATCGTGATGACGACGCATCTGCAGAGTTGGATCGGAAGCGCGGCCCTCAAGTCGGCAGCTGCATCGGCCTTGCTGCTCGCGGCGGCCGTGCATGCCGGGCCGCCGGCGCTCAGCAGCAACCCCGCGAACCTCGCGATATTTCCCGCCAAGGGTCAGACTCCCGAGCAGCAGCGGGCCGACGAGTCGGCGGCCTATGACTGGGCCACCCAACAGACCCGCTGGGATCCCTACCAGGCCAAGGCTGCGCTCGATCAGCAGGGTCACTCGGCATCGGCCGCAGCCGATTCCGCCCGCGGAGGCGCCATCAAGGGCGGGGCGGGGGGCGCGGCGCTGGGAGCGGCGATCGGTGCGGTCGCGGGTGACGCCGGCAAGGGCGCGGCGATCGGCGCAACGTCACTTGGGCTGACCGGTGGGATTCGTTCGCGGCGGGCCGTGAAGACGGCCGAAGGGTCGTCGTCGGCGGCCGTCGCGGCCTATCAGCAGCAGTTCCAGGGGTGGACCCGTAACTACATGGCAGCCATGGAAGCCAAGGGCTACACCGTCCGGTGAGCCCACGCTGCGGCCTGAGGGGCCGGCTGGAATGCGGCTCGGAACAACATGTGTCGGTAGATCGATCACCCCGGGAGATGGCGGACATGGAAACGCGAGCGCTGGCGATGCTTCTGCTGGTTGTGGCGGCCCCGATGACGGCGGGCCGGGTGCTGGCCGCCGACGCCTGGATTTGCTCGGTGTCAGCGGCGGTCGCCGTGGACGAGGACGGCACCGTTGGACCGCCTGAGTTCGGTGATCGGGAGCGGCCGACGTTTCTCCGCGTCGATCCCGTCAAGAAGGAGTTGACGTTGCTCGCCCCGGCGTCTCGGCGCGGCGAGACGACGAAGCTCGACACGGTGCACGAGGTCGACGGCACCTGGATTCTTTCCGGTCTCGAGCATGGCCGCAGCGTGAGCATGGTGATCACGGCCGAAGGCCGCATGACCCTGTCGGTGGTCGCTGATGGCGTGGTGTGGTCCGTGTTCGGCCACGCTTTGCGGGAGGGCGAGGCAGCCCAGCCCGCTGGAGCCAAGGCGGAGGAGGCGGTCGCCGAGCCGGCCCCCTAGCCCGCTCTGGCGGCTGCCGTGCCGCGGCGGCATGACGTTGCTACGATGAGAGCCGAGCAACCCCGCAGCGGCGGCTCAGCCGCTGCGGGCCCCCATCGTGGAGCCGACGGATGCCACCGGCCGACGGCCAAGGGCCGATCTTCTTAAGCGCCACCGACTACGACCTGCCGGAACCGCTTCCGCAGGGGCTCGCGAAGTATTCCAACTTCCGCGACATGGCCCGGGGAGGCTCGGCCGTGCTTCGCACGTGCTTCGACCGGATCACCGGCCGGACGATCGTGATCAAGACGCTGCTCCCGGAGTTTCGGCAGGACGAGAAGGAGAACCGCCGGCTCTTGCGGGAGGCCCGCGTCACCGCCCAACTTCAGCACCCCAACACCGTGCCGGTCTACGAGATCGGCCGGGACGCGACCGAGGGGCTGTATTTTACGATGAAGCGGGTCTCGGGCGAGAACCTGTTCGAGATCTTGAAGCGGATCGCCCGGGGGGATCCGGCCACGACCGCCGCGTTTCCGCTCCGCCGCCGGCTCGACATCGTGGCGGGCGCGGCCCAGGCGCTGATGTATGCCCATGCCCGGGGCGTGATCCACCGCGACGTCAAGCCGGAGAACATCTGGGTGGGGAACTTCGGCGAGGTGATCCTCCTGGACTGGGGCGTGGCCAAGGTCTGGGGCCAGCCCGACGACGCGCCGCAGCATCCGACGCTCGCCCGGCAGTCGTCGGAGTCGATCCAGGCGCTCACGATGGCGGGTGATCGACCCGGCACGCCGCTCTACATGTCACCCGAGCAGGTGAACGTGAACCGGGCGGTGATCGACGAGCGGAGCGACGTGTTCAGCACCGGTGTCGTGCTCTACGAAGTGGCTGCCCTCCGGGAGCCGTTTCGCGGCCGGGTGATCCAGGAGACGTTCGAGAACATCATCCACGACCACCCGCCGCCCCCGTCCCAGGCCAGCCCCGACCGGGGTATCCCCGCGCGGCTCGACGAGGTGGTGACGAAGGCGATCGCCAAGAGACCCGCCGACCGCTACCCGACGATGCGGGAGCTGCTCGAGGCGATCCGCGACGTGGAGTTTGCGGAGTAGCCGGCGGGCGCAGAAAAAACCCCCGCGGCTCGCGCCGCGGGGGTCCTGGAGGAAACGCTGCTCGGAGCCCGCTCCGCCTACTTCTTGGCGGTGGCCTCCTTGACCGTCTTGATGATCGCGGCGGCCACCTTGTAGGGGTCGGCATTGGAGGCCGGCCGCCGGTCCTCGAGCCGCCCCTTCCAGCCGGCTTCGATCGTGCCGACGGGGATCCGGATCGAGGCGCCACGGTCGGAGACACCGTAGCTGAACTGGTCGATCGCGGCGGTCTCGTGCTTGCCGGTCAGCCGCTGGTCGTTGTCTGCCCCGTAGACGCTGATGTGCCGGTCGATCACGCCGCCAAAGCCCTCGCAGATCTTGGTGAACACGGCCTTGTCGCCGCAGGCTCGCATCAGGCCGTTGGAGAAGTTGGCATGCATCCCCGAGCCGTTCCAGTCGGCGTGCTTGCCGAGCGGCTTGGGATGCAGCTCGATCGAATAGCCATACTTTTCGCCGATCCGTTCCAGCAGGTAGCGGGCCAGCCAGATTTCGTCACCGGCCCGCTTGGCCCCCTTGGCGAAGATCTGATATTCCCATTGCCCGGCCGCCACCTCGGCGTTGATGCCTTCGACGTTCAGGCCGGCTTCGAGGCAGGCATCGAGGTGTTCCTCCACGCAGGCCCGGCCGTGGGCGTTGTCGGCCCCGACCGAGCAGTAGTAGGGGCCCTGGGGGGCCGGATAGCCGCCGGCGGGGAAGCCCGGGGGATTGTTGTTCTTGGTGCACCAGAGGAAGTACTCCTGCTCGAACCCGAACCAGAAGTCCTCGTCGTCGTCGGCGATCGTGGCCCGGCCGTTCGACTCGTGCGGCGTGCCGTTGGCGTTGAGCACCTCCGTCATCACCAGGTAGGCGTTCTTGCGGCCCGGGTCGGGGAAGATCGCGACCGGCTTGAGCAGGCAGTCGGAGTCACCTCCGGTGGCCTGCTGGGTGCTCGAGCCGTCGAAGGACCACATCGGGCAGTCCTCGAGTTTGCCGCTGAAGTTGCTCCGGACCTGCGTCTTCGACCGCAGGCTCTGCGTGGGCTTGT
>CAXNGP010000078.1:0-7842 GCA_964201845.1 Pirellulales bacterium | reverse complement strand
ATGGTCGAGGCGGCCGAAGCGGTCGGCCATGCGGGCGATGAAACTGCCGATTGCTGCGGAGTCGGTGATGTCGAGGGGCTCCGTCACGAGCCGACCAGGGTGGGCCTTGGCGAGCGCGGAGAGCGCCGCGGAGCCCGAGCGGGAGAAGGTGGCCACGCTGTCGCCGCGGGCCAGCAGGTGCTCGACGAGCGCGAGCCCCAGGCCACGAGAGCCACCGGAGATCAGCGTGAGGGGTGCGGAGGGCATGGGGTTAGGGGGACATGTTCAAGCGACCGCGGGCATCCCAGCAGGCACTTGCACAAAAAGTGTACGCCCGTATACTCTCCCCGCCGTCGCCAGGGGCCGGACAATGCCATGCTTCGATTTCACGTGGACCGCAGCGATTCAGAACCACATCGCGGAACACGGCATCGCCACGGAGGACTTCGAGTGGGTTGTGAGCACCGCGGAACTCCGCGGACGAAGTCGCTCGACGGGGCGGCCTTGCTGCTGGGGCGAAACGCTCGACGGCCGCTATCTGCTCTGTGTCTACGAGTATATTGACGAGTTGACGATTCTTCCGATCACCGCCTACGAGGTCCGTCGGCCACGACGGCAATCGCCATGAATCGGTCAAATGCCTCGGCTGAGTTGCTGCTTCAGGTCTGCAAGGACCGTGACGCCATCGAGCGGGAACTCGACTCGCTGGCCCTCCAAAACGAGCGGCTGTCCGCCGCCGCCGCGGAAGACACGCTGTCCGGACACATGCGGCAGGCAATCCATGCCAGCCGCCGTGCGCTGGCTGACATCGCCCATGAGGCAGGAATCGAAGTGGGGTCGCTGTGTGGATTCCTCGAGGGTGAGCACGGCCTACCCTCGGAGGTCTTGGATCGGCTTGCCCGGGCCGCGGGAGTCGTGGTGAGTGTGTCACGACTTGGGGACAAGGACGGCTGACATGACCGTGTTGCAAGATCAACGATTTGCCGTTTGGCTACGCTACGCGGCAGTTCGCCCGGTGATGGCTTGCATCAGGCGGCAGTGAGCGGGGAGCCGGGCGAGGATGGCCGGGATCAGCGTCTGGCGGTAGACATGGCTGCAGGTGTTGCGGTCGGCGATCAGATCAAGCGCGGGCTGATACTCACCCTCGGTCACGAAGCCCCGTTCCAGGGCCGCCTTGATGGCCGCCCGCGGACTATTGGGCACGTCGAGCCCCTCGGCGAGCAGGGCCCCTCGCAGGTGCTTCCAGAAGAGCTCCACCGAGTACTCGAACTTTTGAATCCGGCCGCTGTCGATCACGTCGCAGACAAACTCGGGGAACCGGCTCGTGTCGAGGGCGATCGCCGCCGCGAGCCCGTCCAAGGCCCGGGTGAGGTTTTCCCGGCCTAGCTCGCCGCTCGCCACACTTCCCGCCCTTCATAGGCCTGACGACGAAACGCCTCGTCGGTCACGAGCCCAAAATCGACCACCTGGCACCGCCACGGCACGTCCGACTCCAAAAGCCTGTTCATCAGTCGCGACACGCCCCCGGCCAGCGGCTCCGGACCGGCGATCCCGATATCCACGTCACTCGAGTGCTCGCAGCTGCCCCGGGCTCGCGACCCGAAGAGGAAGATTTCATAGCGAGGATCGGGGACTTCCTGAAGGCAGATCCGGCGAGCCTCGGCGAGATAGCGGTCTTCAAAGGCGGTGCGGGCGGCAGACATTGAGGCGGCGATTCGGCGGGGCTGGAGCTCCGCCGCTCCAGGGCGGGCGGGGCGGGAAGCAGCAGCGTCGAGCGGCGTGGCGGGCGGCGTCCCACTGGCTTGCGCCGCGGGGCTTTGATGGCGTTACGCGCGGGGCTTGCGGGGCGTCTTGCCGGCAGGGGTGGTCGCGATCTGCTTCACGAGGTCGAGGATCCGGGGGACGGAATGGGGCTCGAGGCCGTCGCGGCAGGCCTTGAGGACGGCGGCACGCACGCTCTCGGGCGTGTGGCCTTCGGGCAGCGGCTCGGCGAGCACGATCTCGCCCGCCACGAGCTCGCCCGTGACCGCGCTCGGCAGGCCATACACGCGGGCCTCGACCACGCCGGGCACTCCCCGAACCAGGTCCTCGACCCGCTTGGGATACACCTTCGCACCGCCCACCACGATCACGTCGCTGCGGCGACCGGTAAACTCGTAGCGGTCGCCCCGCCGCTCCACGAGGTCGCCCGTGCCGATCTCGGCCGTGTCTCGGGAGAGCCGCACGAGCAACTCGCCGTCGCGACGCAGCGAGAGGCGGGCGCCGCCCGGCAGGGCCTTGCCGATCCACGTGGCCGGAAAGCCGGGGCCGCCGTCGGCCACCCGATACACCTCGCCCAGCTCGGTCGTGGCATACACCTGCGTGATCTTCGCCTTGGGAAACATGGCCTGGGCCTGACGCAGGAGCGCGGCGTCGGCCGCCTCGCCCCCGAGCGTGATCCGATCGAGCGCCGACTTCTGCAGCAGGGAAGGATCCGCGGAGGCGAGCAGCCGCCGCAGGAGCGTGGGGGTTGCGGGCAGGATCGAGACGCCCTCGTCGGCGAGCGCCCTGGCCACCACGTCGGGATCCCGCGAGGCGGGCACCACCAGCCGGCCGCCCGTCAGCAAGGCCTGCAGCCAGACCTGGATCCCGGCCCAGCGGGTGGCGTCGTAGACCAAGAGCCAACCGAGGCCATGCCACTGCTCCGAGAGCCGGGCGGCGGCGAGGAGCGACTCCCAGGAATGATCGACGAGCTTAGGCGGGCCGCTGGTGCCGGAGGTGGCCACGATCACCTGTGGCGGAACGGTCTCGAACTCCAGTCGCTTGCGACCGCCGGCGGGGGCCGGAGGAAGGGTGAGCGAGTCGTCGAGTTCCACCCAGTCGCGAAGCTCGCCCACCAGGTCGCGGGAATCATCGGCCAGAAACGCCACGGGCACATGCTGCCGGCCGCACGCCGCCGCGATCACCACCAGGCTCTCGATGCGGGCCGCCCGGGCCACGATCCCCACCGGTCGGGCGGCATCGAGGGCGGCCTCGAGGGCCGCGATCGCCTGGGCGAGTGTGCCGTAGTCGATCGACCGGCGGGCGTCGCTGCCGGCCTGGGCCACGATCGCGAGCCGGTCGGGAGCCTGGCGGACAATCTCACCGATCGCGGCGGCGAGGCGGTCTTCGACGGGAGCTTCGAGCAGGGCGCTGGGAGCGGGAACCGGGGTCGAGGTCTTCATGGTGGCTTGGGTGTCCGGGCTCACGCCCGCGAACCCCCGGTGGTGAGGGCGGTTTCGTAGATCGAAACCAGGTCAGACACAGTGCGAACGGTGCGGCTGGTGGCCGCCGAGCGGAACGGATCCACGCCCAGCGACCGCTCGAGGAGGACGATCGTCTGCGCGAGGTCGAGCGAGTCGAGGCCGAGGTCGGCGGCCAGCAGCATGGGCGGCTCGATGGGCCTCGCCTCACGGCCGGTGTCGCGGAGCACCGAATGAATCGCGTCGGCCACGGCGGCCACCACCGGCTTCACGGACGGAACTCCTGCATCGTGGCCACACCCGGGGCCGAGACGCCCCGGCCCGTGACGGCTTGCCAGACTATCTGAACGACCGTGACCAGCACGATCCACGCATCGGTCGCCGGGGCCGACCACCGGCCGAGTTGATCGACGTATTGAGCATCGTATTCGAGCCGCTCCGGCCAGTCGACCGCGTTCCGGCCGTGGATCTGGGCCCAGCCGGTGATCCCCGGCCGGACATGCAGCCGCGTGGCCTGGCGGGGCGTGTAGCGATCGACGTAGCGCATCGGCAGCGGCCTGGGACCGATCAGGCTCATGTCGCCTGCGAGCACGCTCAACAGCTGCGGCAGCTCGTCGAGGCTCGCGCGCCGGAGAAACCGCCCGAAGCCGCCCAGCCGCTCGGCGTCTGGCAACAGCCGGCCGTCGGGTCCGGTGGCGGAGGTCATGGAGCGAAACTTGGCGATCTGAAACGGCCGGCCGCCGAGCCCGGCCCGCTCCTCGCGATAGAGCGACGGCTTGCCGAGCACGAGCCGAACGGCGACCCAGGTGAGAAGCATCACCGGCGCGAGCAGCACAAGCAGCGCGGCCGAAGCGAGGATGTCGAGGAGTCGCTTCACGGGTCCGGAATAGAGCGAGCGAGGATGGTTCACGACGCAACGCGGGGCACGAACGCCGCCAGGGCCGCCACGCCGGCGACCAGGCTGGCCATCCCATACAGCACGGCGACCGTCGCGTGCGACCAGCCGCCGATGACCAGCCGCTGGTAGAGGTGGCTGCGATGGGCTTCGAGAATGTTCTCCCCGTTGCGCAGCCGCCGCACCAGCGTCACGCCCGTGTCGAGAATGAATGGCCCCATCGCCACGACCATCAGCGGCAGCAGCCGGCGCCGCTGTGGCTCGCCCGCCAGCAGCGGAAGCACGGCGATCGTGTAGCCCAGCGAGGCACTGCCCACGTCGCCCATGAAGATCCGGGCCGGCTGCCAGTTCCAGACAAGAAACCCGGCCGCCGCCGACGCCGCGACGGCCGCGACGGCCGCGCCATATGCGTCTCCCAGCAGCCATGCCCCGCACCCGAAGACACCCAGCGCCACGGCCGCCGTCAGCCCCGCGATCCCGTCGATCCCGTCCATGAAGTTGAACGCGTTGGTCATGCCCACGATCCAGACCAGGGTCAACACCCAGCCCGCCGCGCCGAACTCCCACGTGCCCAGCCACCCCAGATCGACGCCTCGGGCCGGACCGGCCGCCTGCATCGCCAAGACCGCCGCCACCACCTGGGCCGCGAGCCTGGCCGACGCGGAGATCGTGGCCACGTCGTCCAGGCCGCTGATGACGGCCACGACCAGCAACCCCGCGAGCGCCCACCATCCGTCCACCGGCGCCGCGAGGCCCCTGAGCCCCAGGGCCGCCACCGCCACGAGCAGCACCACCACGATCGCCAAGCCTCCTCCCCGCGGAGTGGGCCGCGAGTGGCTGCTGCGGGCGTTGGGACGGTCGAGCACGCCGGCCGAAGTCGCCGCTCGGGCGATGAGATACGTGAGCGTCGCTGAAATCACCGCCGCCAATCCGCACCACGCGACCCATTCCGAGCCGCTCGCAGCCGTCTCGATGGGGGCCGGCAATCCCGACCTCACACCGCCTGCTTGGCGTTGGCGATCACGTCACACACCTCGCGCACCACAACGCGATCCACATGCGCCCCGATCGGCAGCGCGAGGCTGCGGGCCGAGAGCAGTTCCGTGACCGGCAGCGGCTTCGAGCGGTCGTGGAAATGCTCGAAGGCGGTCTGACGGTGGCAGGGCGGGTTGTAGTAGGCCCTCGTCTCGATGCCCTGGGCGGCCAGTAACCTCCGCAGACCGTCGCGGGTCATGCCGAAGCGGGTGGGATCCACCGTGATCGAAAAATCCTTGTAGCTCGAGACCGCACCGGGCATCGTCTGCACGAAGCCGATTCCGGGCAGGTCGCCCAGTTCCTCGCGGTACGCCTGCGCGAGCCTGTTCCGCTCCGCCGAGACGTCGTCGAGCAGGCTCAAGCCCTCCAACGCGATCGCCGCGCTCATCTCCGGCATCCGGCCGTTGACGCCAGGAAACAGCGCGTCGTAGGAGCCGTCGTTGCCATACTCGCGGCCCATCCGCACGAAGTGCGCCAGGCAGTCGCAATCGGTGGCCACGATGCCGCCCTCGCCGGCCACCAGCAGCTTGGTGGGCGAGAGGCTGAATACCTCGACGGTGCCCCCGGCGCCGACCGGCCGCCCGTGCAAGCTGGCTCCAAAGCCGTGGGCCGCATCCACGACCAAGGGCAGGTTGTATTCGGCCGCCAAGGCCTCCAGCGCCGCGATGTCGCACGGGTTGCCGAAGTTGTGGCAGGCCGCGATCGCGACCGTGCGCGGGGTGATCGCGGCCCGCACGGCCGCCACGCTGACGTTCGTGGTGTCGGGCTCGGCATCCACGAACACCGGCCGGAGGTTGTTCCAGACGATCGCCGCGGGCGCGGCGAGGAACGTGAAGCTCGGGATCACCACCTCACCCAGCGGCTCGCTTCGGCTCGCCGTCTTGGTCACGCCGAATCTCGAGAGCGCATCGATCGCAGCAACCGCACAGGGATCGCCCGCCCCGCGCCGGCTGCGGCAACTGCCCGCCGCGAGATCGAGCGCCCGGTAGACCAGCATCAGGCCGACGGTGCAACTGCTGACCGCCACCGCGTGCCGCACGCCCAGCCGCCGGGCCACCGCCGCTTCGAGCCGGTCGCAGTAGGGGCCCTTCGTGAGCCGGCCGCTCTGGATGATCTCCGCCGCCATCCGGGCGATCGTCTCGGCCGCCGGCAGCGCCGGCCGCACGAAGGGCACGCGGATCCCATACCGGGTGGGATCGCCGGATTCGTGATACTCGGGGATCAAGGGTGGGCCTTCGCCTGGCATGAAGGATCGCTGTTCGGGGCCGTGGTTCACTTCACGTGCAGCCTTCGAGCCAGGGGCTGCTCGGCGGCCTCCTCGGCCTCGGCGCCATACTCGGGCACCAGTTCCCGCAGCTTCGCCTTGACCCGGTCGGGCGACTCGTCGAGGACCTCGTGCAGGTCGTCGAGCATCGCCTCCAGGGTAGAGACTTCGACCGGCCGGTGCCGGGCGCAGAACACCTTGGGATGCCCGGTCCCCAGCCGCTGCTCGTCGGCGAAGTAGAGCTCCTCGAAGAGCTTCTCCCCGGGCCGCAGCCCGGTGAACACGATGTCGATGTCGTCGGGGCCCAGCCCCGACAGGGCGATCAGGTCGCGGGCCAGGTCGATGATCTTGACGCTCTCCCCCATGTCGAGCACGAAGATCTCGCCGCCTGCGCCCATCGTGGCCGATTGCAGCACGAGCTGCGAGGCCTCCGGGATCGTCATGAAGAACCGCTCGATGCCGGGGTGGGTCACCGTGATCGGGCCGCCACGGCGGATCTGTTCCTGAAAGATCGGCACCACGCTGCCGTTGCTGGCGAGCACGTTGCCGAATCGCACCACGATGAACTTCGTTTCCGACTGCTGCGAGAGCGCCTGGACATACCGCTCGGCGAGCAGCTTCGAGCAGCCCATCACGCTCGTCGGATTGACGGCCTTGTCGGTCGAGATCGAGACAAACTCCCGAACTCCGTGCTGGTCGGCCAGTCGGGCCAGCATCCGGGTGCCGAAGACGTTGTTCTTGATGGCCTCGGCGGGATTCCACTCCATCATCGGAACATGTTTGTGGGCCGCGGCGTGAAACACCACCTCGGGATGGTGGAGCCGCATGATCTGATCCATCCGCAGCTCGTCGGTGACGTCGGCGATCAGCGGCTCGAAATCGGGCGCCGGCTGCAGCCCCGAAAACTCCTGCTGCACCAGAAACAGCGAGTTCTCCGCCCGCTCCACGAGCAGGAGCTTGAGCGGTGCATACCGCAGCACCTGGCGGCAGATCTCGGAACCGATCGAGCCCCCCGCCCCCGTCACCATCACCACCCGCCCGGCGATCAGCTTGCGGATCGCGGAATCATCGAGCTCGACCGCCTCCCGCCGCAGCAAGTCCTTGATCTCGACCGGCCGAAGCTGGACGTGGGACAGCGTCTTCTGGCCGCTCAGGAGCTGGTCGATGCCGGGGAGCACCTTGAGCTCGGCCCCGGTTTCGGTGCAGTCGGCCAGGAGCTGGCGAAACCGCTTCCCGGTGATCGAGCCCGATTGCACGATCACCTCGTCGACGCCGCGACGGGCGATCACCGCGCGGGCATCCTCGACATCGCCGAACACCTCGAGCCCGGCCACCCGCGTGTGCCGCAGGTTGGGGTCGTCGTCGAGAAAGCCGACCACGTAGTAGGGCTTGGACGAAGTCGCCTGGAGCCCGCGGGCGATCATCTCGCCGGCCTGGTTGGCACCGAC
>CAXNGP010000077.1:0-7941 GCA_964201845.1 Pirellulales bacterium | reverse complement strand
AGACGTGCACTTCGCGCGGCTGCGGCCCGACGCCGCCGGCATCGCCTCGGCCCTGCTTGTGGCCCCCGACGGCTCCCAGGCCGCGGGCCTCTCTTGGAAGGCCGACACACTCCCCTGCTTCGCCCTCTGGAAGAACCAGGGGGCGCTCGCCGACGGCTACGTGACGGGCCTGGAGCCGGCGACGAACTACCCCAATCCGCGGTCGTTCGAGGAGGGCCAGGGGCGGGTCGTGCCGCTCGGTCCGGGCGAGCGTGTGCGGTTCGACCTGGCGCTCGAGCACCTCGCGGGCGAGCGGCTCAAGGCCGCCCGGGCCGCGATCGCCGCCCTCGCCGTATCCCCGCCGCAGGTTCACCCGCAGCCCCGCCGCGGCTGGTCGGCCGGGTGAGGTCCGCGAGAAGCTGAATCCAACGACGACTTGCGACACCTTCAAGATCGACCGGCAGGAAGGCCGACCTCATCCTCATGGCTTCCCGCATCAACGTGATTCCCGTGATCCTCGTCGGCCTCGTCGCGTCGATCGCCGTCGATGATCGGCCGCTCTTGGCCCAGCCGCCCCTGCTCGGCCCCACCCAGTCGCAGGCCGCGCCCACCGCCACCACCTGGCCGGCCACCCCGCCGTCGCGGCTCTACGTCATCCCCTTCCGGATGGATCCGGCCCTGCAGCAGCAACTCGCCGAGCAGTCGGCCCCGGTGATCCCCCAGGGGCCCGTGCGGTCGCTGATCGCCTCACGGCCCCGCGTGGTCGATGCGGTCACCGGCTACGACCGCTCCGAGCCGGCGGGCGTGGCCGTGGCGCGGCTCGTGGCCGAGGAACTGGCCCGTGCCGGCTGGCCGGCCGTGTTTTGGACCGAGGCCTCACCGCCGCCCGCCGACGGCTGGCGGCTCTATGGCGAGGTCGTGAACCTCGATGCGGGCAACGCCGTGGCCCGGAACGCGATCGGCTTCGGCGCCGGCAACGCGACCCTCGGCATCGACATCGCCTTGGCCGATCCCGCCACCGCGGGCGGTCGGCCCTTCTTCGTGCTCGACAGTTCGGACCGCGGCCGGCGGGCGCCAGGCACGCTCGCGATCGGGGCCGTGGCCGGATTCAATCCGGCCGTCGTGGCAGGTAAGATCGTGGCCTCCAACAGCGGCATCGCCGACATCACGCAGCAACAGCGGATGGCCGACGAGATCGCGGCCGCGGTGGCCGACGCCGTCAACGCCCGGGCCGCGGTGCCCGCCCGCTGACTGGCGGCGTGCCGCCGTCCTCGGGGGCACGGCATGACCAAGCTTCTTCGCGGCTCGCCCTGCTCGCTGACCGGCCTCACGCTGCTGGCCGCCTGCCTCGCGGGCGGCCCCACGCACGCCGCCGATGCCCCGCCGCGGCCGCCGCAGATCCTGCTCGTCGACGAGGCCGGATGGGAGGGGGCGGTTCCCGCCAACGTCGTGGCGGTGCTCGAGTCGGCGGGCTCGCAACTGCTGCAGCACGTGCCCGCGGCGGGGCAGCCCACCATCGCCGTGGCCGCGCGAGGCGGGCCCATCACCCTCTTCGACCGCACGCCCGAGGGCCACTTCCAGGTTCGCCTCGACACCGGCGGCAACCTCTGGGCCCAATACGGCTTCCAGTTCGGCCACGAACTCTGCCACGTGCTCTGCCGGTCGGGCCGCACCACGCGAACCCACCTCTGGTTCGAAGAGGCCCTGTGCGAAACAGCGAGCCTGTTCGTGCTGCGCGGGATGGCCGATGCCTGGGAGCAAGAGCCGCCGTATCCGAACTGGCGCGGCTTCGCGCCCCACCTCCGCGACTACGCCACCAAGCGGCTGGCCCAGTCGCCGCGGCCGCCGGAGATGCCGCTGGCCGACTGGTATGGCCGGCACCGGGACGAGCTCCGCGAGCGGCCCACCGACCGCGACAATGGCCTGGCCATCGCGGCGGCCCTGCTGCCCTTGTTCGAGGAGGACCCCAGTCGCTGGGCCGCGATCCACTGGCTCAACGCGTCGGAGCGACCACAACCGGCCGACTTCCGCGACCACCTCGCCGCCTGGCGTGACCGCGTGCCCCCCGAGCACGTGAAAGCCGTCGAGGCCATCGCCCGCGCGTTCGGCACGCCGCTCCCGCCTGTCGATGGCCAGGCAGGGCCGAGCGGCCCGTGACCGCGCCGCCGCTCACATCGGCGTCTTGAACCCCATCGCCCGCACCACGCACCAGCCCTTCACGCCCTCGAAGATGGAGAACGCACCGCCGGCCAGGCAGCCGAACCCCGCCCAGAGCGCCCACGGCGGCAGCGATCCCAACTGAGAGGCGACCACGAGCCCGATGCCGACCGCCGCGGTCAGGAGGCCCGTGATGATCCGAGCCACGCGGCCCCGGTTGTCGATGTTGCACTGCATGGTGTCACGCGCTCCGCAGGAAAAACGATCGCTGGAATCATAGGCGGCCGGCTCCCGATCGGGACAGGCTGCGGCAGGCAGGCCCAGGCAAGCAGGCCGGCGAGGACGAGCCGATAGGCGATGAAGGGCCAGAGGGTGTGGCTCGTAAGCATGCGCAAGAGCCAGCGAATAGACACGTAGCCCGCGATGCCTGCGACGAGGGTGCCGACCACGGTCGCCAGGATGTCGTCGCGCGTGGCCAGGATCTCCTGCCGTGCCTGCCAGGCCTCGAGCAGCCCCGCGGCCCCGACGGCGGGCAGCGAGAGGAGGAAGGAGAACCGGGCCGCCGTGCGGCGGTCGAGCCCGGTGATCATTCCCAACGAGATCGTGGTGCCGCTGCGGGAGGCGCCCGGGATGAGCGCGAGCACCTGCGCCAGCCCCATCGCGCCCGCGTCGGAGAGCTTCACGGCCTCCAGTCCGTCTCGGCTATCCTCGCCCCGCCGGGCCCGCGCGCGGCAGACCAGCTCCGCGGCCGCCATCAGGATCGTGCCGCCGAGCACCGCCGTGGCGATCACATCGAGGCCGCGGGCCCCGCCGCGGATGAAGTCCCGCGCGGCCAGGCCGACGGTCACGATCGGCAGCGTGCCCAGCACGATCATGATCGCCACCCGCGACTCCACGGTGCCCCAGGGCCGCCCGGAGGCCAAACCCGCCAGGAAGCCGCGCCCGAGGGCCACCACGTCGTGCCGCATCGCGATCAGGACGGCGACCAGGGTGCCGCATTGGAGGACGGCGGAAAAGGCCGCGCCGGGGTCGTCCCAGCCGAGCGCCGCCGGCACGAGCCGCAGATGGGCCGTGCTCGAAATCGGCAGAAACTCGGTGAGCCCCTGCACCAACCCCAGGACCACGGCTTCGAGGAGGGTCATGGACGGATCGTACCACTGCTCCAGCGATCACGGCCGCAGCACGACGCATCAAAGCCCCCTTGCGCAAGCAAGGGGGATGCCGCCCGCCATCGCCCGAGGCGCTGCCCCGTCTTAACCCCAAGCCGGCCCCGTCCTTCGGCATGGATCCCGTCATCCGCCCGGCTCGCGCCGGGGGGCTTTTATCGGGCGACTCGCCGTCGCTATACTCCGCGGTTCCTCCCATCCCAGGAATCCCGCATGTTTCGCAACCTCAGCACCTTCGGCCTTCCCCTCTCCGGCCGCCCCAGCGAGCTCATCGAGTTGGCCCTGTCGTTCGGCTTCGACGGCATGGACATCGACCTCCTCGACCTCGAGAAGCAGGCCGCGATCTACGGTGTCGAGCACGCCCGCCGGCTGATGGTCAGCGCCCGTCTCAAGAGTGGCTCCTTCCGGCTGCCCGTGCGGCTCGACGCGCCGGAGCAGGAGTTCGCGGCTGAACTGGCCGAGCTTCCCAAGCGGCTCGAGCTGGCCGCGGCCTCCGATTGCCACCGGGCCATCGCGACCCTGGCGCCCACCTCCGCTGACCATTCGTTCAAGGATTTCTTCGAGCTCCATCGGATTCGCCTCCACACGATCGGCGACTTGCTCGCCCCGCACGGCATCCAGCTGGGGCTCGCGATCCGGCCCGTACGCGAGGCCGGCGACACGGACGCCTCGCCCTTCATCGGCACGTTCGAGGCGCTCCTGGGCCTCGTGAGCGTGGCCCACGAGCGGGTTGGCGCCGTGGTCGACGCCTGGGCGCTGCATGTCACCGGCGAGCCGGTCGAGATGGTGGCGAAGGTGCCGAAGGGGCGGCTCGTGGAGGTGCGGCTGTCCGACGCGCCCCGCGGCACCAGCGGTTCGGAGCTCACCGAGGCCGACCGGCTGATGCCCGGCGAAAGCGGCACGATCGCGGTGGCGGAGGTGCTCAAGGCGGCGGAGGCGGCCGGGTTCGACGGTCCTGTCACCCCGTGGGCCCATCGCGCGACGCTGGCGGGCCGCGGCCGTGAGAAGATCGTGCGGCTGGCCGGCGAGCGGATGGAGCAGGCTTGGAAAGATGCGGGCCTGGAGATTCTGCCGCGGTGGTTCGCCCCGGTGGCCCGCGACCAGTTTGGCCGGCCGATCGAGGAGCTCGCCGAGATCGTGGCGGTGGCCGAGCAGGTCGTGGCCGAGCGCGGGGCAGGCTGAGCTGCCCGTGGCCCGGCCCGGGCTCAGGCCCCTTCGCGGATCCACGTCACCCGCGGCTTGCCGCCGCCATCGGTCGCCGCGCCCTTGAGAAACTCGGCGACGTAGCGGAGCTGCTTGCCGGGGCGGTCGGGATCACGGAACGCGTCGCCCTTCTGCAGGATCGGCAGCTGGTCGGGCATCTCCCCGAAGGCCCGGGTGCCCGCCGCCTGGCAGGGATGCCAGCAGCCGCGACCGTCGGCATCCTCGAGGTAGAACTCGGGGTAACAATGGCCCTCCACCCAGACGGTGCGGGCGGGAATGTCCTGCGAGCGAGCCGCGGCGATGAACAGGCAGGTGAGTTCCTCGCAGTCGCCCCAGCCGTCGGCGAGCGCCCGCCGGGCCCCCTTCAGTTCGCCGTTGCGATACTCCACCTTCTCGCGGACCGCGTCGTAGATCGCCTCGACCCGCTTCCAGCCCTCGTGGTCGCCGGCGGCCTCCTTGGCAAACTTCACGATCTTGGGATCGCGGGTCTCCACGTAGGGGCTGGCGCCGAGGTGGAGCCGGATCTCGCGGCTTGGCTTGGCCGGAATCCGCCAGCCGGCGGTGTCGTCCGGGGGGACGATCGCGAGCCGCTCGAGCTCGAAGGTGACGATCGCCTGCTCCTTGCCACCGGCGGGAATCGACGGGATCGTGACGACCATCTGCTCGACGCCCTCGGCGAGCGTGCGGTAGACGGGCCCCTTCACGCCCCGCGAGATGTCCTCCTCGACGATCCGCACCTTCTGCTCGGGCCAGTTGGTGGGCACCGGCAGCGTGGCGTAGATCCCGCGACAGGGTCCCCCTTCGGCCGTCACGATCACCCCGACGCGATACCGCTGCAGCCGCATGTCGCCGAGCTTGGGGGCGACGGTGCCCTCGGCCGGCTCGGCCAACTGGGCCCGGGCGAGGGCGGGCAGGGCGAGGGCCGTGGCCGAAGCGGCGAGTAGACGGCGGCGGGGCAGCATGGCGTCACAGACTCCGGCGGCGGCAGACTCCAGGGTGGCATCGGCTCGGGGCGGGCACCGGGACGAGCGGCCCAGCCCCGGGACGGATCGGGGAAAATGGGCCGTTCGCGGCCATGGGTCGATTGTTCCGGCCCCCGCGGGCTGCTACACTGCGAGGCTCGATCCGTGGCCCGTCCCATCCCCCTTACCCTCCTTCACGGTCTTTCCCGAAACCCCCACGCATGGTCAACCGCAACCTCATTCGCGAACTGGAAACCGGCGACGATCTCGAACAAGAACTCGAACTGGCGCTGGCCGGGGCCGGTGATGGCGAATACGGAGCGGGCACCGCCACCCTGTCGGTCAACGCAGTGCTGGAGGGGAAGATCCTGCGGGTGGACGACGAGTTCGTGCTCGTCGACGTGGGCTACAAGAGCGAAGGCCACATCCCGCGCAACGAGTGGGACGAGTCGGAGCCCCCGCCGCAGATCGGCGACGTCGTCAAGGTGCTCCTCGAGGAGTTCGAGGAAGGCCAGGAGGAGCAGCGCGGCCTGATCACCCTCTCCAAGCGCAAGGCGCGGCGGATCGAGGACTGGATCCGCGTGATGGAGAGCGTCAAGGAGAACGACGTCGTCACCGGCTTCGTCACCCGCAAGATCAAGGGCGGCCTGCTGGTCGACATTTCCGGCGTCAACGTCTTCCTGCCGGCGAGCCAGGTCGACATCCGCCGCCCCGCCGACATCGGCGACTACTGCGGCCGCGCGATCCAGTGCCTGGTGCTGAAGATCGACGAGGCCCGCCGCAACATCGTGGTCTCCCGCCGGACGCTGATCGAGCAGGAGCGGGCCGAGCGGAAGAAGCAGCTGATGGAGACGCTCGAGGTGGGCCAGGTCCGCCGTGGCGTGGTCAAGAACATCGCCGACTTCGGCGCGTTCGTGGATCTCGGCGGCATCGACGGCCTCCTCCACATCACCGACATGTCGTGGGCCCGGATCGGCCATCCCAGCGAGATGGTGCAGATCGACCAGGAGGTCGAGGTGCAGGTGCTGCACATCGACCGCGACCGCGAGAAGATCGCCCTGGGCATGAAGCAGCGGACGGCCAGCCCCTGGATCAAGGTCGCCGAGAAGTATCCGGTGGGCACGGTCTGCAAGGGCACGGTCGTCAACGTGATGAGCTACGGCGCATTCGTGAAGCTCGAGGACGGCGTCGAGGGGCTCGTGCACATCTCCGAAATGAGCTGGACCAAGCGGGTGAGCCACCCGTCGGAACTCGTCAAGCCGGGCGACGAGGTCGAGGTGGTCGTGCTCGCCATCAACAAGGAGAAGCAGGAGATCTCGCTGGGCATGAAGCAGACCCAGCAGAATCCCTGGGAGAAGGTGGCCGCCGACTATCCGCCGGGCGCGATGGTCAAGGGCGTGGTCCGCAACCTCACCAATTACGGCGCCTTCGTCGAGATCAACGACGGCATCGACGGCCTGCTCCACGTCACCGACATGTCGTGGACCCGCAAGGTGACCCACCCCAGCGAGATGCTGGAGAAGGGCCAGGAGGTCGAGTGCAAGGTGCTCTCGGTCGACCAGCAGCGCCGCCGGATCGCCCTGGGCCTCAAGCAGATGGGCGACGATCCGTGGACGGGCGACATCCCCGGCCGCTACAAGCCGGGCGACGTGGTCAACGGCACGATCACCAAGATCACCAACTTCGGCGTGTTCGTGGGGCTCGAGGACGGCCTCGAGGGGCTGCTGCACATCTCGGAACTCTCCGACGACAAGGTCGAGAACGCCGAGGAACTCGTGAAGGTGGGCGACCCGATCGAGGTCAAGGTGCTCCGCGTCGACACCGACGAGCGGAAGATCGGCCTGTCGAAGAAGCGGGTCGGCGCCGACGAGTAGGCGGCCCTTCGAAGTTGGGAGCGTCATCCCCCGGCTCGCGCCGGGGGGCTTTGATGCGTGCTCTCCCCGCGCACGGTCCACCACCCCGCGCACGGGCGCCAATAAAAGCCCCCTTGCGCAAGAAGGGGGACGACGCCTGCCATCACGTCCAACTGTGGTCAGTCGACGAGCGTGATCGCTTCGATCGGGCCGAGCCAGCGGCCGCCCTCACCGTGCGTCGCGATGCCCGCCGACGCGAGGTTCAGCATGCCGCCCACCGCCAGCCCGCGCTCACCCGCTTGCCGGCCGACCACCACCCGGCGCGGCGGGCCGGCCGCGGTCAGGGGCCGCCCCTCGGCCGACACCGCGGCGGCCTCGTAGGCGAGCGCCTCGCCCGTGGCCGGGTCGACGATGTCGAGCACCAGGCACCGCGTGCCCCCGGTGGCCAACCAGACGACCACCCGGTCGCCGGCGGCGATGCCCGACCAGGCGACCTCGGTCGGCCCGCCCGTCGGCGGCTTCATCACGGCCCGGGCGGCTGGGAGCGGCGGGGCGGGGGCGACCGGAGCGCCGGGGCCCGGTGCCGCCGGCTGGGCCGCCTCCGACGGCGCGATCGGCGGC
>CAXNGP010000076.1:0-8004 GCA_964201845.1 Pirellulales bacterium | reverse complement strand
AGGATCGAAGACTCCGCTTGGCGACGATGGTCGCGCTGCTGGCCGGTGCGATCGTCTGCCGGGCCGACGACTGGCCGCAGTGGATGGGGCCCCGCCGCGACAATGTCTGGCGGGAGGAGGGCGTGCTCGAGCGGTTTCCCGCCGGGGGGCCGAAGGTGCTCTGGCGCACGCCCATCGCCGGTGGCTACGCGGGGCCGGCCGTGGCGGGAGGCCGGGTGTTCGTGACCGACTACGTCACCGAAGCCGACATCAGGCAGTCGAACTTCGAACGCAAGACCTCGACCGGCACCGAGCGGGTGCTGTGTCTCGACGAGGCGACGGGCAAGATCCTCTGGAAGCACGAGTATCCCGTCACCTACACGATCTCCTATCCCAGCGGCCCACGGTGCACGCCGACGGTGGATGGTGATCGCGTCTACACGCTCGGGGCCGAGGGGGACCTCCTTTGCCTGGCCGTCGCCGACGGCAAGGTGGTCTGGCGCCGCGACCTGAAGCGGGATTACTCGACGAAGGCGGCGCTCTGGGGCTACGCGAGCCACCCGCTCATCGATGGCGAGCGGCTGGTGTGCGTGGCGGGCACCGACGTGGCCCACGCCGTGGCCTTCGACAAGCGGACGGGCAAGGAGATCTGGCGGGCCGGTACGGCCCCGGAGCAGGGTTACTCGCCGCCGGCCTTGATCGAGCACGCGGGCGTGCGGCAGATCGTGTTCATGAAGCCCGACGGCATCTATGCGGTCGAGCCCGAGACGGGGAAGGTCATCTGGGAGGCGGCCTACGGGGCCGACAACGGCTCGATCATCATGGCCCCGGTCAAGGTGGGCGAGCATCTCTATGTGGGCGGCTTCCAGGAGAAGAACCTGCTCTTGAAGTTCGCCGCCGGCGGCCGGGGCGTGGAGACCGTCTGGCGGAACAAGGCGAAGCACGGCATCTCCGCGGTCAATGTGCAGCCGTTCGTGGCCGACGGACTGCTCTGGGGCTACCACGAGAAGGGCGAACTGCGGGCGGTGGCGATCCCGTCGGGTGAGATCGTGTGGCGGGGCACGGGGCCGCTCGGCGAGCGACCGGTGGGCTCGGGCACCGCCTTCATCACCGGGCAGCAAGGGCGGTTCTGGATGTTCGCCGAGACCGGCGACCTTGTGATCGCGAAGCTCTCGGCGGCTGGCTACGAGGAGCTCGACCGCTCGCACCTGCTCGCGCCCACCAACACCGCCTTCGGCCGCGATGTGGTCTGGTGCCCGCCGGCCTACGCCAACCGCTCGATCGTGGTGCGAAACGACAAGGAGATCATTCGCGTCTCGCTGGCTACGGAATAGGCCGAAAAAAGGCAATCTGTCGGATCGCCATGGGTTGTAGGGGTAGCCCGTGCCAATCGAGCGGCGTAGGAAACCGAGCGAAGCAGGATTGCGAAGCGAGGTTTCCTTCGAGCGACCGAAGGGCAGGATGCCCGTAGGGAGCGTCCGGCGAGATGGCACGGGCTACCCCGGCGATCTATCCACATTCGGGAAGACTTCGATGCGCAACCTCGTGATCATCCTTGGCGATCAGCTCGACCGGGGCGGCGCGGCCTTCGACGGCTTCGACAGGGCCCGCGATCGGGTCTGGATGGCGGAGGTGGCCGAGGAGTCGACCCACGTCTGGACCCACAAGGCGCGGATCGCCGTGTTCCTGGCCGCGATGCGGCACTTTCGCGACGCGCTTCACGCCGACGGGATCTCGGTGGACTACACGGAACTCACGGCCAGGCCACGGGCCGGCGAGCCCGCGTCGCTGGCGGCGGCGCTGGCCGCGAGCCTGGCCGCGGCCAGGAAGGCCAAGCTGCCGCCCGAGAAGCTCGTCGTGGTGGAGCCAGGCGAGTGGCGGGTGCGGCAGGCGCTCGAAGCGGCGGCGCGGGAGGCGGGGTTGCCGCTCGAGATCCGCACCGACCGGCACTTCTTCACGACCACCGATGAGTTTGCCGCCCACGCCAAGGGCCGCAAGCAGTTGAGACTGGAATACTTTTACCGTCCGCTGCGGGAGAAGTTCGGCGTCTTGATGGACGACGGCGAGCCGGCGGGGGGAGCGTGGAACTACGACGCCGAGAACCGCGGGGCGTTTCCCAAGACCGGCCCCGGCAAGCTGCCAGCGCCGCGCCGGTTCGCGCCCGACGCGGTGACAAAGCAGGTCTTGGAACTCGTCGCCACGCGGTTCGCGAAGCACCCGGGCAGCCTCGACCACTTCGACTGGCCGGTCACGCCCGCCGACGCCCGCGCGGCGCTCGACGATTTTCTGGCGCACCGGCTGGTGAACTTCGGCCGCTACCAGGACGCGATCTGGACGGGCGAGCCGTGGCTCTGGCACGCGCGGCTCTCGCAGGCGCTGAACCTCAAGCTGCTCGACCCGCGGGACGTGGTGCACGGGGCCGAGCGGGCCTGGCGCAAGGGAAAGGTGCCGCTGGAGTCGGCCGAGGGCTTCATCCGTCAGGTGATCGGCTGGCGGGAGTATGTCCGCGGCGTGTACTGGCACTTCATGCCGGAGTATCTCGACCGCAACGCCCTGGGTGCGGAGTCACCGCTGCCCGCCTTCTACTGGTCGGCCGAGACGGAGATGAACTGCCTCAAGGACGCGATCGGCCAGACACTGGGATACGGCTACGCCCACCACATCCAGCGGCTGATGGTCACGGGCCTGTTCGCGATGCTCCTGGGGGTGAAGCCCGAGGAGGTACACCGCTGGTACCTGGCCGCGTACGTGGACGCAGTCGAGTGGGTGGAGCTGCCCAACACGCTCGGCATGAGCCAGTTCGCCGACGGGGGCGTGATGGCCTCGAAGCCCTACTGCGCGACCGGGGCCTACATCGACCGGATGAGCAACGCCTGCAAGGGCTGCCGCTACGATCCCAAAAAAGCCTCCGGCCCCGAGGCCTGTCCGTTCACGACCTTGTACTGGGATTTTCTCGCCCGGCACGAGAAGCTGCTCGCGAAGAACCAGCGGATGACGATGCAGCTCAAGAACCTGTCCCGCAAGGAGGCGGGTGAGCTGCGGTCGATCCGCCGGCAGGCCGACGACCTCAAGTCCTCGCTGGGATGAGCGTGCGGCTGGGGGCGGGTTCGCGTCACTCGCTCGAGAGGCCGGTCTCGAGCGGGGCCATCCCGGCCGCCACGTTCGCGGTGATGCCGGTGCGGGGCGCGGTCACGATCGCCACGGCAGAATGGCGAGCGCGGCAACCATGCCGCACCAGTGTGAGAGATGAAGCGGATTACCTGGGGTTCGGCGTGGGCAACAACTCGACCGGCGGCTGCGTGACGGCAGGGCCGGAGCGATCGGCCGGCTCGGCGGGGACGGCCGTCTTGCTGGGCGCGGCGCCGCCGGCGGAGAGCACGCTCCGCGTTCCGTCGGGAGCGAGTTCGGCTGCGGCCGGGGAGACGCCCTGATCGGCATCGAGCGTCCAGACTCCGGGTTCTGTGGCAGCGGCGGGAGACGTCCGGTTCACGACCGCGGCCGGTGCCGGTGACGGTGGGCTGAGCGGTACCGCGGCGGTGGCTGGAGATCCAGCGCCGGAATCCGCCGCCGGCTGGTGAGCGGCGAGGCTTCGGGGAGCCGGTGGGGCGGGGGTCGCTCTCACGGCCGGCGGCGTCGGCCCGCCGAGCGGCACGCCGGCCCGGGCCATCCGGCGCACGGTGGCCGGCCGCGGCGGCGGGGGCACGGGCACCGCAGGGGCGATCTCGGCCACGCGGGCTTCGGCACGGGCCACCCGGGCCTCGGCGATCGACATCCGGGCGTAGCGGCGCTCGGCGACGCGGTTGGCCACCCGTTCGGCCCGGGGCGGGATCGCGAAAACCTCCGGCGAAAACGGAGAAACAATCGTGGCCGCGACCGACAGCCCGGCCAGGCACACAAAAAATCGCAAGGTTCGGGCCACGGTCGCTTCTCCTGACGGGCCTGTCAGCCGGCAACCGCGATTGCCGCACTCAGAGCATTGTGCCTACAGTGAGGCCGCAGATGCAACTTTTCCGCGGAAACCCGATGTCATCGTACAGCCTGACCCACCTCCGGCAGCTCGAGGCCGAGAGCATCCACATCATCCGGGAGGTGGCTGCTGAGTTCGAAAACCCGGTGATGCTCTACTCCATCGGTAAGGACTCGGCGGTCATGGTCCGCCTGGCGGAAAAAGCTTTTTTCCCGGCCAAGCCCCCCTTCCCGCTGATGCACATCGACACCACCTGGAAGTTCCAGGAGATGTACAAGCTCCGCGACCAGTACGTCGCCAAGGAGCTGGGCTTCAAGCTGATCATCTCCACCAACGAGGAGGGGCGGGCCGCGGGTGTCAACCCGATCACGCACGGCAGCAAGGTGCACACCGACGTGATGAAGACCCAAGCCCTCCGGCAGGCGCTCGACAAGTATCGCTTCGACGCCGCCTTCGGCGGGGCCCGCCGCGACGAGGAGAAATCCCGGGCCAAGGAGCGGGTGTTCTCGTTTCGCGACGAGTTCCATCGCTGGGATCCCAAGAACCAGCGGCCCGAGCTCTGGAACCTCTACAACACGAAGGTCCGGAAGAACGAGAGCATCCGCGTGTTCCCGCTCTCGAACTGGACCGAGCTCGACGTCTGGCAATACATCCACCTCGAACAGATCCCGATCGTGCCGCTCTATTTCGCGGCCGAGCGGCCGATCGTCTGGCGGGATGGCGTGATGATCATGGTGGACGACGACCGGCTGCCGCTGAAGCCGAACGAGAAGCCGGAACTGCGCCGGGTGCGGTTCCGCACGCTCGGCTGCTACCCGCTCTCGGGCGCCGTCGATTCCAATGCCACGACGCTGCCCGAGATCATCCAGGAGATGCTGCTCACGACCTTCTCCGAGCGGCAGGGCCGGCTGATCGACTCGGATGAGGCGGGGTCGATGGAGAAGAAGAAAAAGGAGGGGTATTTTTGAGGCGGAGTGGGCTCCTGCCGTTCCAGCGGACCGCTCCGCGGCCGCTGAACGGCACTTGCGCGAGGGTGCTTCCTGCGTCAACTGGTGACGGAACCCCCAACCAGCTCTCGTGTTCATCGAGAACTCAGCGAGGGGTTGCCCGTGCCAATCGAGACGGCGTAGGAAACCGAGCGCAGCCAGGAAGGCGAAGCGAGGTTTCCTCCGAGCGACCGCAGGGCAGGATGCCCGAAGGAAGCGTCCGTCGAAGTGGCACGGGCAACCCCTCGCCTGCGGCACCAAGGACGTCGAAGATCACCGGATTGACACACTGAAACACGAACCATGTCCCACCAATCAGCCCTGATCGCCACCGACATCGACGAATACCTCGCGCAGCACGAGCGCAAGGAGCTGCTCCGGTTCATCACCTGCGGGAGTGTGGACGACGGCAAGAGCACGCTCATCGGCCGGCTCTTCTACGAGTCGAAGATGATCTACGAGGATCAGCTTGCGGCCATCAAGAAGGACTCCTCGCGCTATGGCACGACCGGCGGGGAGGTGGACCTCGCGCTGTTCACCGACGGTCTCGAGGACGAGCGGCAGCAGGGGATCACGATCGACGTCGCGTACCGCTACTTCTCGACCGACAAGCGGAAGTTCATCATCGCCGACACGCCCGGCCACGAGCAGTACACGCGAAACATGGCCACCGGGGCCTCAACGGCTGACCTAGCCATCATCCTGATCGACGCCCGCCACGGCGTCTTGCCGCAGACGAAGCGACATTCGTTCATCGTCTCGCTGTTGGGCATCAAGCACATCGTGGTGGCCATCAACAAGATGGACATCGTCGGCTACGACGAGGCGGTGTTCGAGCGGATCAAGCGGGAATATGTCGATTTTGCCAGCCGGCTCGAGCTGCCCGACGTCCACTTCATGCCGATCTCGGCCCTCAAGGGGGACAACGTGGTCGTCCCGAGCGTCAACATGCCCTGGTATGCGGGCTCGCCGCTGGTACCGCTCTTGGAGACGGTCTACATCGGCTCCGACCGCAACATGGAAGACTTCCGGTTCCCGGTGCAACTCGTACTCCGGCCCAACCTCGATTTCCGCGGCTTCGCCGGCACGGTGGCCAGCGGCATCATCCGCAAGGGGGACGAGATCATGTCGCTCCCCTCGCGGAAGAAGAGCCGCGTGAAGAGCATCGTCACCTTCGATGGGCAACTGGACGAGGCCTTCGCGCCGCTCTCGGTCACGCTCACGCTCGAGGACGAGATCGACTCCAGCCGCGGCGACATGCTGGTGCGGCCCGGCAACGTGCCCAAGGTGGATCACCGGTTCGATGCGACGGTCGTGTGGATGGCCGAAGCGCCGCTCGTGCCGGGCAAGGAGTATCTGTTCAAGCAGACCACGAAGGTGGTGCCGGGGAAGGTCTCCGCCCTGCGCTACCGGGTGGACATCAACACGCTTCACCGCGAGCCGGCCCCGACGCTCGCCCTCAACGAGATTGGCCGCTGCGGGATCACGCTCAACACCCCGGTCGCCTTCGATGCCTACCGCCGCAACCGGGCGACGGGGGGCTTCATCATGATCGACCGGCTGACCAACGCCACGGTGGCCGCCGGAATGATCCTCGACCGTGAGCCGGAGGATGGCCGCTCGCCGACGCAGGCCGACGGCCACGGCGACCACTGGGGGGACGAGCCCGCCGTGACGGAGCAGGCCGCGGGCAGTAGCGTGACCGCCGTCGAGCGGGCGGCGCGATTCGGGCAGCAGCCCGTCACGGTCCTCTTTACGGGGCTGCCGGGCTCGGGCAAGACGTCGCTGGCCCGCGCCGTCGAACGGCGGCTCTTCGACTCGGGCCACGCCGCCACGGTGCTCGATGGCACGGCGATGCGGCAGGGCATCTCCCGCGACCTGGGCTTCTCGGCCGACGAACGCAGCGAGAACCTCAGGCGGAGCGCCGAGGTGGCGCGGCTCTTCAACGATGCGGGGATCATCTGCCTGGCGGCCTTCGTGGCCCCGGACGCGGCGGTCCGCGAGAAGGCGGCCGACCGGGTGGGCCGGGAGCGGTTCCTGGTGGTGCACGTGGCGGCCCCGGTCGAGATCTGCCGGCAGCGGGACACAAGCGGCGGCTACGCGAAGGCCGACGCCGGTACGATCGCCGACTTCCCGGGCGTGACCGCCCCGTACGAGCCGCCGGTGAATCCCGATCTCGTGATCCCGTCGCACGAGTGGCCGCTCGCCCGGAGCGTCGAGGCCGTCCTCGGCTTGCTCGAGTCACGGGGCGTGCTCGCTTGAGGCAGGGCAGCGGAGTCGCCGGTGGTCAGGGCCGCTCGGTCTTGTAGGGCACCATGCCCCGCGCCTGATAGTTGGCCAGGGATGCCGGATGGTCGAGCGTGCAGGTGTGCACCCAGACGCGGCTCGGCCCCATGGCCCATGCCTCTTCCAGGGCCTGCGTCAGCAGGGCGGCCCCCAGCCCGCGGCCGATGAAGGCGGGCAACAGGCCGAAGTAGGCGATTTGGACGTCACCGTCGCGGGCAGCCAGTTCGAAGTAGCCGGCGGGTGAGCCACCCCATGAGGCGATGAATGTCCGCAGGCTTTCATCCTCGACATAGGCCCGCCACTGTGCGTCGCTCCACGGCAGCTTGTCGTGCCAGTGATAGCCGCCGCCGACGCACGCGTAAAAAAACCGGTTGACCTGCCACTGCCGCACCGTGGCCTCGCGCACCGTGAACAGCGGATCGGGGTGGATCCGGGGCCGCAGGTGCGCCCGATCCGTCATCTCGAGATACGTGATCGTGACGTCGCCCATCACCCGGTCTCGTCGGTTGCCGGCTGCGTCGCTCAGCGGCCGCCCCCGCCGGGCTTTTCGCCGCGGCCGCCGCGGGGACGTTCCGCTTGGGGATTGTAGGCGGGATTCGGCGTGTTCGGGATCGCGGCTTTCGTCTCGCGTTGCCAGGCCCGCAGCCAGTGGGATCGAGGCCGGCGGCATCGAACACCGGGATCGGCTCACGGCTGCGGCTTCCGTTCGTACGAGGTGGTGAGGGTGCCCTCCGCAAGGGCCGTGCCCTTGATCGCCTCCAGGAGCGCCTCGCGGGTCGCGTTCCC
>CAXNGP010000075.1:0-8011 GCA_964201845.1 Pirellulales bacterium | reverse complement strand
GTGTGAGGAAGACACCCCGGCCATCCGGGCCATCGACGCCGACTCGGGCGACCTGCTCGGGATCGTTCCCCTGCCGCCCACGTTCTCCAACCGGCGGCCGAACCGCGGCCTGGAGTCGCTGGCGGTCGAACCCGATGGCCGCGTCATCTGGACCGCGAGCGAGGAGGCCCTGCCCGCCGACGGCCCGGCGCCGGCCGAGGACCGCGGCAGCGTGGTGCGGATCGCGCGGATTCCGGTGCCCGAAACCGAGGGCGCGCTACCGGCCGCGCAGTTCGCCTACGCCGTCGATCCGCCCCACGCCTTCGCCAGGGTGATCGCCGGCGAACCGCTGGCCGGCCTCGTGGCCCTCGTGCCGCTGGGCAACGGCCGCCTGCTCGCGCTCGAGCGGGCCGCGGGGCCCGGCCTGCCGCCGTTCGAGAATCGGATCGCCCTGATCACGACCGCGGCGGGCCGCGACGTCGCACCGCTCGAGGGCGGGCTCGCGAATCGGCCCGCCGATCAACTCGCCAAGCAGCGGCTGTGGAAGGGCACGCTCGGCTGCAACCTCGAGGGGCTCTGTCTCGGTCCTCCACTCGCCGACGGCCGCCGCCTGCTCGTCGGCGTGGCCGACAACGGGGGCCTGGGCACGCCGAATCGACTCGTGACGCTGCGGTTCCGCGAGGGACCGGAGCCGGTCAACGCGTCGCTCCTGGGCTTGGCCGCGGTCGTCGCGGGCACGGGGCTTTTGGCCCTGCGGCTCACCAGCCCATCACCATGTTCGACTCGATGACCTTCCGCGCCCGATCCAGATCGTCACCCGTCTCGTGCATGTAGAGCCGGATCGCGTGCACCTTGTCGCCCGACGCCTTCGCGAGGCACTCGCGGGCCGTGTGGCAGGGATCGATCCGCGAGTCGGTCAGGCCCAGGGCCGACTTCGAGATCACCCAGGTATCCCGAGGCCGGCGGGTCAGCCGGACGATGTCTTCCGTCGGATAGGCGTCGCGAACCACCTCGCCCGCCGCCTGCTCGTCGGCGGCCCACGAGATGATGATGTGGGCGCTGGTCTCGATCTCGAAGAGCGGCATGACCGGCGTCTCCCGGGGGAACCGGCAGGCTACGGCACGCCACCGCCAGCGTCAAACCGGCTGCCAACGGAGCCCGGGTGGATAAACTGTGGGAGTGGGTCGGTGACCGACCTCACGGCATCCCGGTCGCTCCCGGCAGCCGGCACGCAGGGCGAAGCCTCGATGAACTACGACCGCCTCGGCTTTCCGATTCCGCCGGAGTTCGACCGTCCGGCCGACGACCCGGCCGCGTCCGACCGCCGGCCCCGCGGCGCCGGCCCGCGGCCTCCCCGCACCGGAGCCGGACCGGCCAAGCGGATTCTCCTGGTGGCGGTGCTCCTCGGGCTGATCGTTCCGGCCCTCGTGGCGCCGGCGGTGATGCCGGCCGTTCGGCTCGGCGTGATGCAGTGGTCGCTCGAGCGGGCGATCCTCCGGGAGGGCCGGGGCGCGCTCGCCGCGGCGATCGACGACACCACCCGCGCGATCGCCTGGGGCGGGCCGCTCCTCGAAGACGACCCCTCCGAGAAGAGCCGCCTGCTCTGTTGGCGGGCGATGCTGCGGATCGAGAATCGCGACGCCTCCGCCGGCCTCAAAGACGCGGCGCTCGCCGCCTCGATCGCCCCGACGGCCGTGCAGCCGCAGCGGGTGATGGCCCTGGCGCACGTGATCCGCGGTGACGCCGACGCGGCGTTGGCGGCCGCCGAGACGGCCGTCGAGCTCGCAGGACCTGGCAACCCGGAGGCCCGCAACCATCGGGCCTACATCCGTGCCCTGGTCGGCCGCGAGTTGGAGGCGGCCTTGGACGACATCGAGGCGGCGCTCGAGGGAAGCGGCGAGGGCAGTCCTGAGTTTCTCGACACCCGCGGCTTCGTGCTCCACCTGCTCGGCCGCCAGCAGGAGGCGCTCGCCGACCTGAACGCGGCGATCGACGCGACCCAGGAGCAGCGGCGACGACTGCTGCTGCTCTCGGGCCACATCTCCGACGGCGAACTCGCCTACCGCCTCCGCACGGCCGACCCTGGCCTGGCGGTGATGCACCACCACCGGGGGCTCGCCTGCCAGGCGCTGGGGCTCCGCGGCCAGGCGGAGCAGGACCTCGAGATTGCCGAGAAGAAGGGCTTCGACCCCGCTCGCGGGGTTTTCTAGTTTCACGGCTTCGCGGCCATCCATGGCCCGCGAAGCCTTGGCGGCCCTCGGGTCTGCGGCCCCGGCCGCCGGCCGCACCTCCGGGCGGCCGTGCTCGTGCGCGGATGGGCGCGCGGCGACCGCTGAGACGAATCCGTTCAGAGACGAATCCGCGGATATCCGTTCCTAAAAGCCCCGGGCACAAGCCCGGGGACGGGGTCGCTCGGTCCAGTCACCTGGCTCGTGGTTCTTGTGACGGCGGGCGTGAACCCGCGATCCCCCGGCTGGCGCCGGGGGCTTCTATCTTCGCGCGGGGCGGACGGGCGGTATACTTGCTAGGCTGCGGTGATAGACCCGGTGCCGGCCTAGGCCGGACAACGGGGGTGTAGCTCAGTTGGTTAGAGCGCCAGCCTGTCACGTTGGAGGCCGCGGGTTCGAGTCCCGTCACCCTCGCTTCTCACCGCAGCCCGGGCCTCGCCCGGCCACTCTTCAGTCCGGTTCCCGCCGACCGCATCCGCCCCTCGTGCCCAGTCGCCGGCCCTCCTCGCACCCCGACCGGCCGGCCACGGCGGTGGTGACCGGCGCCGCCAGCGGTCTGGGCCGCGCGATCCTCGACCGGCTCGCGGCCGCCGGCTGGCAAGTGGCGGCGGTCGATCTCGACGGCCCCCTGGCGACGCTGCCGCCCCACGAGGGCGTGTCGCCGATCGCTGCCGATGTCCGCGACGCCGATTCGTGGCGGGCGCTCCACGATCGGCTGCGGGCCGCGTGGCCCGGGCTCGGGCTGCTCGTCAACGCGGCCGGCGTCGGCGCGACCGGCGAGGTGGGCACGCTCCCCGACACCCAGTGGCGCCGCGTGCTCGACACGAACCTGCTCGGCACGGCGCTCGGCTGCGAGACCTTCCTCCCGTGGCTGCGGTCGGCCCGTCGCTCCCACCTCGTCAACGTGGCCTCGATCGCGGGCATCCTCGCGCCGCCGTCGATGGCCGCCTACGCGGCGAGCAAGGCGGGCGTGATCGCGATCTCGGAGGCGATCGCGGCGGAGTGTGACCGGCGCCGGCCCGGCGTGACGGTGGTCTGCCCCGGGTTCTTCCGCTCGGGGCTGCTGGACTCGTGGCACTTCTCCAGCCACGTGGAGCGCCGCGAGGCCGAGCGGCGAATGGCGGCCTCCCGCTGGTCGAGCGACCGCGTAGCCGACCACGTGATGGCCGCACTCGACCGCAACCGCCGGTATGTGGTGGTGGGCCACCAGGCCCGCTGGCTGTGGCGGCTCAAGCGGCTCGCCCCGCGCACCACCACCGCGCTCGTGCAGGCGATCTACCGCCGCATCCAAGCCCCCCGGCGCGAGCCGGGGGGATGACGCAATCCATGAACGCAGGCGGCGTGTGATCCCCGCGCCTGATTGGGGTGGCACGCGGCATCCCCCTCGCTCGCGCAAGGGGGCTTCGATGAGCGGGTCGTCCACCTCGACGTTGCGGGCCACAGCGAGCACGAACACGGCCGCCCGGAGGTGCGGCCGGCGGCCGGCGGGCCGCCAAGGCGGCAATGGCCAGGAAGGCATTGCCGCCGTCAAGCGTGATGGCCACGAGGGCATCACGGGCGCTCAAGCCAGCTCGTCCAGCCAGGCGCGGAGCTCGTTCTCGTATTCGCTCGCCAGCCCGCCCACGATCAGCTGGCGGTGGAAGCTCGCGGCGCCCCCCTTCTTGAGGTCGGCATCCTCGGCGCTGGGGAACCGCTTGGCCGGATCGGGGGCGATCAGGCCGCGGCAGAAGTCCATCAAGAGCTCGTTGCAGGTGACCTCCGCGGGCAACACCTGCGGCAGCCGGTGGACGAGCGACCGCTTGGCTTCCAGGAGGTCGCGAAACGACTGCAGCCCGGCGAACGGCGGCCGGCCGGAGAGCATCTCGACGAGCACGTAGCCGAGGGCCGCCAGGTCGCTGCGGGGCGTGTTGTCGCGGCCCTCGAGCACCTCGGGCGCGGCGTAGGCCGGCGTGCAGGTGCGAGTCGGTGGCAGGTCGTCGACGGCGTGGGCCGAGCCGATGTCGATGATCTTCGCGTTGCCCGTGCGCTTGACCATGATGTTGGCCGTCTTGATGTCGCCGTGCACGATCCCTTCGCGGTGCAGCGCCGCCAGCGCCGCCAGGCACTCGCGCACGATCGCGATCGCCACGCCGGGCTTGAGTCGCGACTGCCGCGGGCCCGCCGTCACGCACACGTTGTTGAGATACTGCCAGCGGCCCTCGTCGACGCTGGCCTTCGTCTGCTCGAGCAGTTCCGGGGCCAAGAGCCGCGACAGGTCGTAGCCGTCGATCCACTCCATCTCCATGATCCGGATCCGCCGCTGCTCCACGAAGTTCTGCACGTCGAGCAGGTTGTCGTGCTGGATCTGGGCCACGCGGGCGGCCACCGACGCGATCCGGTCCATCGCCTCAAGGTAGAGGCTCTCGGTCTCGTACCGCTCGGGCGAGAAGATCTTGAGGGCCACCGGGAGCTTGAACTCGCCCGCGCCCCGGCGCGTCGTCAGATAGACGACCCCCTGCCCGCCCGCCCCGAGCCGGCGGGAGAGCGAGTGATATTCCGTCCAGCTGAGCCGGCCGGACCCGAGGATCTCGGTGTAGCGGGCGAGCAGTTCCTCGGGGCACGGGGTGCCCACATCGCCGGCGGCCGGGATCGTGGGCCGCTCCTCGCGCAGGATCGTGGTGCTCATGGTCGGCCGCCGTTCCCGCCTGACTCGTCGGGGGGCGGCTCCGGAAATCCGAGCCGCTTGTCGACGAGGTTCCTCAGGGCCTCTCCTCGAAGATACCTTCGGAGATTGTCGCAGAAAAACTCCGTCATCGCATCGATTCGGCGGCCGCTCTGGCCGGCGACGTGGGGCGTGATGATCAGCCGGGGGGCCCGCCACAGCGGGCTGTCGGCGGCGGGCGGCTCCTCCGGGGTGACATCGAGCGCGGCCGAGTCGAGCCGACCGCCCTCCAGGGCCGCCACCAGGGCAGCCTCGTCGACGAGCGGCCCGCGGGCCACGTTGACGAGGATCGCCCCCGGCTTCATCCGCGCCAGGGCCCGGGCGTCGATCATGCCGCGGGTGTGGCTCGTGAGCGGCGCGCAGAGGAAAAGAATGTCGGCCGCCGCGAGCACCTCCGGGAGCGTGTCGGGCGGCCCGAGAAACTCGACGCCCGGCGGCTTGCGCACCGGAAACCAGTCGGTCGCGAGGATCCGCACGCGAAACGGCGCGAGCACCTCCGCGAGCCGGCGGCCCACGCCGCCGAGGCCGACGATCCCGACCGTCGCGTTGGTCAGGTCGCGGGTGGGCCGGCGGACAAACTCGCGGGCCGCCTGCTGGGCGAGAAACAGCGGCAGCCGGCGGGTGCAGGCGATCGCCAGGCCGACGGCGTGCTCCGAAACCTGGTCGGCCAACACCCCGGAGGCGCTCGTCACGGTGATCGAGGAGCCGACGACCGCGGGCACCAGGCAGTGGTCGAGCCCGGCGGCCGACGACTGGATCCACCGGAGCCGGCCCTCGGCGACGACCCGGTCCCAGGGCACCGGCACCTTGGGGTGACCGCAGAAGATGTCAGCGGCGGGCAGCTCCGTCGCCACCCGCTCCTGGCCGGCATCGACGAGTTCGGCCCCGGGCGCGGCCGCCTGGATGGCGGCGACGTGCTGGGGCTCGACGGGATAACAGAGAACGATCCGCATGGGCACCAGCGGTTGTCGCAGTCGGACGGGTTTTCTGGCAAGTGACCGGCGGGAGCCCGAATCCGCGCACCGCCGGTCGCCGACGTCGGGGGCTCGGCGGCCGGGGACTTGCCGAGGGGGGTGGTTCGAGGTTCAACTACAGGACCATCCCGTGTCCGCGTCGCCGTTTTGCCATGCGCACCACGATCCTCGCCCTCGTCGCCCTGGCCTTCCTGCGGACGGTGCTCGGCCTGCATTTCTTCCTCGAGGGCGTGAGCCATCTCCGCGACCCGGCCTGGTCGAGCGCGGGCTTCCGCAAGGCGGCCGTCGGGCCGCTGGCCCCGACCTACCGGGCGCTGCTGCCGGAGACGGGCGACTGGTCGGGCACGCTCGGGGCCGCCGACCGAAAGCCGGCCGACGAGACGATCGCGGCCTGGGAGAAGAGCGTCACCTCCGGCTGGGAACAACGGCTCGTGGATCGCCTGAAGGTCATGCCCCTGCCCGAGGAAAAGCTCGAGGCGGCGAAGGCGGCCCTGGAGGCGTCGCGAAAGGAGTTGGCCGGCTGGCTGGCCGGCCTGCGGCCCGACCTCAACGACTACCGCCTGGAGCTCGCGCGGCTGGCCGACAAGGAGGCCACCAAGGCCGCGGCCGAAGTGCCCTTCGAACGTGATCGCGTCGCCAAGAAGCGGCGGGAGCTCGCGGGGCAGGCCTCCGCCTGGATGACCGAGGCGGCCGCGATGGGCCGGCGGCTCGAGGCCGCATGGGATGATGCCCTGCCCGCGGCCGACCGGGAAAAGCTCGCGGCCGTCGCCCCCAAGACGGCGCTCTGGAAGGGCGACCGGTTCGTGAGCTGGTCGCTCGTGACGATCGGCGCCTGCCTGGTGCTCGGCCTGTTCGTGAAGTTCAACGCCATGGGCGCCGCCCTGTTCCTCGCCACGGTCGTGGCCTCGCAGCCGTTCTGGGTGCCCGGAGCCCAGGCCACGTATGACCAGTGGGTGGAGCTCGCCGCCCTGCTGGCGATCGCCGCCCTGCCCACCGGCGGCTGGAGCGGCCTCGACTACTTCCTCCAGCCCTGGATCTCCTCCCACTGCCCGATGTCCGGCGGCTGCTGCAGCCCGGCGGCGCCGCGCGGCCGCTGACCCGACCTTCCCTTCCCGAGGTGACCCGATGAACGTGTCCGAGCAGCAGAAGCAGATCGGCAAGGACAACTTCTCCGACGCCGTCAGCATCACCCGCCGCGACTTCCTCGCCGGCGTGACCGCGGGCGTGGCGGCCGGGGCCGGTCTGGGCTCGCTCTACTTCGGCTACGGCAAGAGCGTGGGGGATCCGCTCCGCGTGGGCGTGATCGGCACCGGCGACGAGGGGAGCGTCTTGATCGGCGCCCACAATCCCGACTACCTGAACGTGGTGGCGATCGCCGACATCCGCCCCTACAACCGCTTCCGCGCCTTCCACGGCGACGCCTCGAGCCCCAGCGCCCTCGTGGCCCGGCCCGGGCTGATGGCGAAGTATGGCTGGACCACCGAAGACGCGGCCCGCAAGCAGGTCAAGGTCTACGAGGCCTACGAGGAGCTCCTGGCCGACCCCGACGTGGAGGCGGTCGTGATCGCGCTGCCGCTCCACCTGCACGCCCCCGCCGCCATCAAGGCGATGCGGGCCGGCAAGCACGTGCTCACCGAGAAGCTGATGGGCCACAGCATCCATGAGTGCAAGGAGATGAGCCGCGTCTCCCGGGAGACGGGCAAGCTGCTGGCCACCGGCCACCAGCGGCACTACAGCATCCTCTACGACAACGCCGTCCACACGATCGGCACCGCCCGCCTGATCGGCGACCTGCACGCGATCCGGGCCCAGTGGCACCGCGGCAACCTCCCCGGCAAAGACTCCTGGAAGCCCCCGATGCCGGGCGACGAGAAGCTCGTCAAGCAACTCACCGGCTGGAAGCAGTCGCTCGACAAGGCCAAGCCCGCCGAGATCGACGCCCTGCGGAAGCGGATCGCCCAGGCGGAGGCGCAGCTGCTCGATGTCGACGTGGATGCGGCGCAGCACGGCTACACCTCGATGACGCTCGGCGACGGCTCCACGCGGACGCCGCTCGAGGAGCTGATCCGCTGGCGGCTCTGGCAGCGCACGGGCGGCGGCCTGATGGCCGAGCTCGGCAGCCACCAGCT
>CAXNGP010000074.1:0-8098 GCA_964201845.1 Pirellulales bacterium | reverse complement strand
TCGCAGGTCGGCGAGCCGGCGACGCTCGGGCCGGATGGGGCCCCGCCGTCATCAGCGGCGACCGGCCTGGGGAGGCCCGCCGGCAGCCGCGGCGAATCGGTACGACGTGCCGATCGCCGACAGGCTGACGCGGTCGCCATAGGCGTTGGCCAGCGCGTGCACCGCCCGCCAGCCCGTGCAGTGGCCGGCGATCAGGTGCTGGATGTCGAACGGCCGCAGGCCCGCGACGGAGTCGGGGATGATCCGCTCCATCACGCCGCCAAGATGGAGCCCGCCGAGCACGGCATGGATCGGGATCCCCGGAAACAACCGCCGCACCTCCGTGCAGACATTGACGATCCCCGCGTGCGAACAGGCGCTGAACACCACCAGGCCGAGGTCCTTGACGTGGACGACCACCATCCGCTCGTCCATGAGCAGTGGGTCGGGCTGCCAGTCTCCTCCCGCCGGGCGAACGAGATGATCCGACCGCCCCTTCTCGAACGCCGAGACGCGCGGAATCTCGCCGCTGTAGTAGACGTGCCCGTCGAGCAGCGTGCGGGCTTCCCGCGAGCTGACGACCGTCGCCCCCACCTCCTCCATCCGCTCCGCGGAGATCACCTGCTCGGCCGGCACGATCCGCCCGTCGGGCAGTTTGAGTCCGCGCTCCACGAACATGTCGGGGCTGACGTGGACGGCGACCGCGCCCCGACCCCGCTTGGCGACGATCACCGGCAACGTCTGGTGGAGCGCGCCCATGTGGTCCCAATGGCCGTGGGTGATCGCGATCGCCTCCACCTCCGCCAAGTCGACCCCCATGGCGCGGCAGTTGTGCAAAAAGGCGTGTCCTTCCGTGCCCACGTCGAACAGCATCACGTGCTCGGTGCCGGCCACCCGGGTGCGAAGCCGCAGGCCATAGCCGAGATTGGCGATGCACAGCGTCTCTCCGGAGACCACCTGCGCGCCGGCGGCGACGACGTTGGCCAGTTCCGACGTCGCGAACGACGTCTTGGAGACATAGGGATCGCTGACGTCGTCGGAGAGCACGTCGACCACGAGCGAGTCGACCGTCACGAGCGGCGGACGGGCGGCTGGGGCGGGCTCGGCCGCTCCGGCGACGAGGCCTCCAGCCACGATCGAGACCATGAGGGCGACGCAGCATCGAATCGTCATCGCGGAACTCGACCCCGCAGGAGTCGCTCCCTGAGCGGTTGATTGCGGACGGGACGGGACACCACTAGGATACCAGTCGTCGAGCGACAGGAGTTGATCGCTTTCTATCCACCGGGGTCGTCCGTGATTGCTGATCGACGGGTCATGATCGCTCGGATGGTGACGGCGGCCGCGGGTGCGGTGGCCGTCGTCGGCGCGATGCTTGCCTTTCGCACCGCGGTCTCCGGGAACGTGCGGCCGGCAGTCGCCGAGCATGCCTCGCCCAAGCGGCCCAGCCTCCACGCCGCGCCCGCCGGTGACATGGCGGCCCTCAATGCCGACGTGGAGAAGCGGCTGCCGGCCCCGCTCGTCGACGAACTCGTGCCGAGCGGCCGGCCTGGCGTGGTCATCTTTCTCAAGGCCGACTGCGACTGCAGCAAGGGGTTTGCCGTGATGGCGTCGGCCCTCGCGCCCCCGCTCCGCGAGGCCGCCACCTGCACGGCGGTCATCGAGGGCACCGCGGCGGAGGCCGAGGCGTTTGCGAAGACGACCGGGCTCGCGTTCCCCTTCATCGCCCAGCCCGACAGCGACCTTGCCCAGACATGGGGAGTGCGCAAGGCGGGATGCTTCGCGCTCGTGGCGCCCGATGGTGCCGTCGAGGCGATCTGGCCCGGCGTTTCCCGGCCGGGCTTTCGCGACCTGGCCGGCCGGCTCGGTCTGCCGCCGCTGCCCGACGAACTGCTCGTCGGGATTCCGGGGGCTGCCACGGCTGGTTGTCCGTTAGAGTGTGGCGATCCGGGAACCGCGTCGACAGCACCCGCTGGCCCGTCCTCCGAGGAGACGAATCGATGAACCGTGCATTCGCGGCCAAACTGGGCCGCAGGCAGCTGTTCCAATACGGCACCGCCGGCTTGGCGGGGGCCGCCACCCTGGGGCTCTACCGCGCGGTCACCGCCGGGCGGCCTGCGGAGGCCGGCACGCCTCCTCTCCCGGCCGACGGCATTCCCGCCGAAGACGCGCGGGCCGAGGGCCTCCGGGAATCGCTGGGGCGATTCATCCTGCTCACGCCCCAGAAACTCGGTGGTGGCACGCACGCCGTCGATCTCGCCACGCAGAAGACGCTCGCCTGGATCTCGTATTGGAACTACGGCGACAGCTGCCCGATCTCCCACCACCTCGCGGCGTTTCCCGCCGACTCAGGCGATCCCTACCAGGGTTTCGAGTTCATCAACTCGACGCAGGGCGGCGACAACATCCTGATGTACGGGCTCAACACGCGGATTCGCGAGAACGGGATGCTGGGCACGGCGGGTCAGGGCAACCACATCTACCGCGTGGGCTACGACGGCAAGACGGGCCAGATGGACCTGCTCGAGGACATCGCCGAATCGACGGGCATCGGCCTGGGAGTCCACACGGTGCCGTTTCCGGACGGCTCGGGTTTCGCGTGCGCCGACGGCCAGAAGGACGTGGCCGCGTTCTTCACCCGCGCCCGCGGGGAGGAAAAGACGAAGGTCCTGAACGCCTTCCGGGCCGACTGGGTGCCGAATGCCGCCGGCCTCGCCGAGACGTGGACCAAGGGCGGGCGGATCATCCTCACCCGCCTGACACCGAGTCTCGACCTGGGCCGCTACGACCTGCAGGGCACGAGCGGCAACAAGATCAACTTCGAGATGGCGCCGATGGCCGAGCTCCGCGTCGAGCGGGGACAGATTCCGGGCAACGATCCGCGCGGCCTGACCGGCCTCGACTTCTGCCTGCACGACCCGCGCGGCCGCTATTCGGTGATGGGGCTGCGGATGTGCGGGGGTGGGTTCATCGTCGACCGCACCACCTTCGAGCCCATCTGCTTCATCCAGGCCAACGAGGGCGTGCAGGACAACTGGAAGCTCGAGAAGGTGTCGAGCAGCCCCGACACCTGGGTGGTCGATCTGCCGGCGGTCGGCAACCCGATCCACGAAACGGGCTTCAATCCCGTCGGCAACCACCTCTGCATGATGAACAATCTACGGGCGAACAACATCGCGGTGTTCGACACGTCGGCCGCCGATCCGCGGCAGTGGAAGCGGATCACCTTCATCAAGGATGCCGAATGGAAGGGGGAGTATCCGTCTCCGTTCCACATCAACTATTCCATCGACGGCACGAAATGCTTCGTCACCATCCTGCGGCCGAAGCCGATGAAGTCCGATCTCGTGGTCGTCGACACGAAGACCTGGAAGATCATCAAGAAGTTCCGCAACATCGGCGTCGACGCCCAGACCTCCTGCACGACCTACGATGGAAAGTATGCCATCGTGATCTTCTCCGGCTTCCAGCGGATGGAGGCCGGGGCCTTCGTGCTCCGGCAGGACACGCTCGAGCAGGTGGGCTACATGCCGAACTTCGGCGGCCATCATGACTGCGTGATCGTCCCCTCCACGGTCGAGCAGCTGAAGTTCAGCCGCAGCTGCACCGTGTGATGGCGAGGCTCGCCCGCGGATACCGGTTCACCCTCGCACGGATGGCGGTCGCCGACAGCATCCGGCGGCCATGGCGGCTCGGGCTGTTGGCCGCCGGGATCGCGGTCGCGGGCGCGGCGACTTTCGGGTCGCTCGTCTTCCAGACGGCGATCGGCCGGTCGCTGGAGCGCAGCCTGCTGCGGCTGGGTGCCGACGCCCTCGTGCTGCCCGGGAGCGTCACGGCCAACCTCACGCCGGCGCTCCTGACCGTCGAGCCATCGCCGGCAACGCTGCCGCCCGAGACCGTCGTCCGGATCGCGGCCCTCCCGGTGGTCGAACGCGCGGCCGGCCAGCGGACACTCCAGCTGGCCGACGTGGGCGGCCACCTCCCCCTCGACGTGGTCGTCTTCGACGCCGCGAGCGACTTCACCGTCCGCCCCTGGATCGTCGAATCGCTCGATCGACCGTTCACGATTGGCGACGTCATCGTTGGCGGCCGGCGTCCGGAGCGGGTGGGGGAGCGGTTCACGGTGCAGGGCGTCGACCTCGTGGTGCACGCGCGGCTCGGGCTCACCGGCGCGGGGCCCTTCGAGCGGTCGCTGTTCATGGCGGGCGACACGGCCGACCGCCTGGCCGGAGCGGGATGCGTGGATGTCGCCGGAACACCGCTGCCGCGCGACGCCGTCCGCGCCCCGAGCGGGCTGCTCGTGCGGCTGGCCGCGGGCTGCGGGCCGGACGAACTGCGGTTCGCGATGGCCACGCTGCCCGACGTCGGCGTGTCGACCGGCAACGGCAGCCAAATCGACGTCCGGCAGTCGGTCGCGGCACTGGCGCGGAGTTCGCTGGCGCTGCTCGTCGTATGCCTGCTGTCGCCAGCCGTGCTCGTGGGCGTGGCCTACACCGGCATGCTCGCCGAACGGCGGCGCGAGCTGGGCCTGATGCTTTCGCTCGGCCTCGGGAGGTGCGACGTCGTGCTGGTGGTGGCGGTCGAGGCGTTGGTGGCGGCCCTCGCCGGCGGGCTCGTGGGCGTGGTGATCGCGGCCACGGTGCTGGCGGCGTTCACGCGCACGGTCGGCTTCCTGCTCGTCCGCCGCCAGATTCCCTTCGTCGCCCCCGACCTGGCGGAGTGCCTCTGGTTCGGGCTCGTTAGCCTGCTCCTGGTCACCGCGGCCGCCGTCGTAGCGGCCATGCTGGCGGCGGCGGTCGCCGCGCGGCGCGAGGTGTGGCCGCTCGTCCGCGGGGAGGGATCATGAGCGGCCAACCGGTGCTCGAATCGCGAAACGCCGGACGCGTCTATGCCACGCGTCGCGGCACGATTGCCGCCGTGCTCGACGTCTCGTTGGAGGTCGCTTCCGGCGAGTGCGTCGCGATCTGTGGCCGCTCGGGCTCGGGGAAGTCGACGCTGCTCGCCCTGCTGGGCGGGCTGTGTCCGCCGACGAGCGGCAGCGTGCTGTTTTCCGGCCGCCCGTGGACGAGCCTGCGGGCTGCTGAGATGCAGGCCGCCCGCGCGACGGAGATCGGCTTCCTTCTCCAGGACAGCGTCTTGCTGCCCGGCCTGCGGGCGCTCGACAACGTGATGCTGCCGTTGTTGATCGCGGGCCGGGATCACGAGGCGGCCTGCCATCGGGCGGAGGAGATGCTGGCCCGGGTGGGCCTCCGGGAGCGGTGGGACGCCTACCCCGCCGAGCTCTCCGGCGGCCAGCAGCGGCGGGTGGCACTGGCCCGCACGCTGGCGACCGAACCCCGCGTGATTCTGGCCGACGAACCGACGAGCGACCTCGATGCCCTCGCGGAGCAGGAGATCGTCCGCATCCTCGCCGACATCAAGGCGGCGGGCACGACGGCCTTCGTCGTGGTGACCCACGACCCGGCGGTCGCCGCGCTCGCGGACCGCCGGCTGTGGATGGAGCGGGGGCGACTCGTCGCCGCCACCGCGATGCCGGCCATCGCTCGCCCCTCGATCACGCCCGAGCCGAGCGGGGCGGGCGTGGCCGCGGCCTTTGAGCCACCGCCCGCCGATCTGGTACCGCAGGCTGCGACGCCGGCCTTGACTGGCTGGTGGCGCACGGCGGTGCCCTTCGCCGTCGGTCTCGGCCTGGCCGCCGCCGCGCTCGGCGTCGTCGACGGCTTGGTGGCCCGCCGCCAGCAGCAGGTCGTGGAGACGGTCCGGCAGCGGCGGCGGCTGGCCGAGGAGATGGCCCTCCAGGATCTGCGGGCCGACATCGACGACGTGGTGGCCGACCCCGACGGTGGCTTCACGGCCATGCTGTTTCTGGAAAACGTGCGTTCGGATCGAAACCTGTATGTGCTCGGACCGGCGACGGGCATCGCGGTGCAGCGGGACGGCCGCTGGGAGAGCCTGGCCACCACCACCGCCCCCGCCGCGCGGGAGATCCGCGAGGTCGGGAACCAGCGGGTGTTCATCCCGGTCCGGTTCAGCTTGCCCGACGGAACGTACGACGAGCTACTCCGCGGCTATCTCCACGTCAGAATCTCGGCGACGATGGTCGTCAGCGACGCCGCCGACGGCAGGGGGGATCTGTTCGAACGCGCGGACGCCTCCTACATCTACCTCCGCGATCCGCAGCTCACCGAGGACGAGGTCCGGGCGGCCAACGCCTGGGGCCCGAAGGCGACCGTGCCGCCCTGGATCGCCATGCCGGCCCATTGAGGCAGGAGGCCTCCCTCCCCTGCCGCAGCCGTTGGACCTGCGGCGCAGCCGGAATCCAGCCGCGGCCCCAAAGCCCCGGCGTGCCCGTTCGTGATCGATCCGTGAGGTCGGATCCCCCCGGTCGGAGACATACCGATTCGCTGGGTATCATTTCGGGGTTCCGGCCGACGCATCGGCGGACGTCCGTCACTTCCCAAGGGTTTTCCCGTGCCTCGCATCCTCGAGCGACTGCCGATTTCCCGCCGCCTCACGCTCATCAGCCTCGCCTACACGCTGCCGATCGTCGTACTGCTGTATTTCGTCGTCCAGGGGATCAATCAGGACATCCGGTTCACGGAACTCGAAAAGCTCGGCAACGCCTATCAGCGGCCCCTCGCGACGCTCCTCCAGCACCTGCCGCAGCACGACCTCGCCGCCCGGCGGATGCGCGACGGCGACGGCGACGGGAGCGAGTCGCTGACCCGGAGCCGGATCGAGATCGACAAGGCTTTCGCCAAGCTTCGGACGATCGACGCCCGCCATGCGGCCGATCTGCAGTTCACGGCCGAGGGGCTCGCGGACCGGGATCGAGGCCAGATCGCGATCGCCGCGGTGGAGCAGGAGTGGGCGTCGGTGCGCGAGGAGATCACCGCAGCGCAGAGCGCGGAGCGGCACGCCGCGCTGCTCGACCGAGTTCTGCTCATGATTAAGCATGCGGGCGACACGTCCAACCTGATTCTCGATCCGGATCTCGACAGTTACTACCTGATGGACGTGACGCTCCTGGCACTCCCGGAAACCCAGCGGCGATACTCCGAAGCCCTGGCCCTGTTCGCCGACCTGGCTCGGCGTCCGACCCTGTCCGTCGACGAGCGAGTGAAGCTGGCCGTGCTGCAGGCGCAGTTCGCCGCCGACCTGGGCCGCATCGCCACCGACGTCGAGACCGTGAAGGTCGAGGATCCCAAGTTCTACGGCCCCTCCGCCAGCATCCAGGCCGACCTGCCGCCCGCCTTCGACCGCTATGCCGCCGCCGCCCGGCCGATGCTGGAGACGCTCGCAGCGCTGGTCGCGCCGGACGCGCCGAGCGAAGACGGCGGGGTGGCCCGGCTCCGATCCCAGGCGGAGGCTGCCCGCGACGCGAGCTTCGTCCTGTGGCGTGACAGCGTCGGCTGGCTCGACGGCCTGCTCGACGCCCGACTCGCCGACCTGCGGGGTCGCCGCACGGGGGCGCTGTCGCTGGCGGCGCTGGCCTGGCTGTTGTCGGCGCTGCTCGTGATGCTGATCACCCGGAGCATAGCGGGCCCCCTCCGGGAGATCGTGGGCGTGCTCCACAGCGCCTCCGGCGAGGTGGCCTTGGCCGTCGAAGAAATCTCGCGGAGCAGCGAGTCGCTCGCCTCCAGCACGCAGCAGCAGGCGGCGTCACTGGAGGAGGCGACCGCGACGCTCCGCGCGATCAACGACACGACCCGGCAAAACGCCGCCGACGCGGGGCTCGCCAACAAGCGGAGCACCTCGGCCGTCGAGAGTGCCGGCCGGGGCAAGCCGTCGATGCTCCGCATGACCGAGGCGATGGACGCCATCAAGGCCTCGACCGACAAGACCACGACCGTCGTCAAGTCGATCGCGGAGATCGCGTTCCAGACGAACCTGCTGGCGCTCAACGCCGCGGTCGAGGCGGCCCGGGCAGGCGATGCGGGGCTCGGCTTCGCGGTGGTGGCCGACGAGGTCCGCAACCTGGCGGCCCGGTGCGCCGAGTCGGCGAGAAACACCACCGACCTGATCGAGGACGTGCGGGCCAGCACCCGGAACGGCGTGGCGGTGGTGGATGAGCTGGCCGGCACGCTCGACCAGATCACGGACAGCGCGCGGGAGGCCG
>CAXNGP010000073.1:0-8106 GCA_964201845.1 Pirellulales bacterium | reverse complement strand
AGCCGACCGACGAGGAGTCGAACTTCGACGACTTCGACGACGAGTTCGACGACGACTTCGAGGAGGAGGAGAACGATCCCGACTGGGATCACGGCGACGAAGGTGAGCCGGAGCCGCCGCCTGCCAAGGGGCCCGGCGGCAAGAAGTAGTTCCGGCGGCCCGCGGTCGCAAGCCGATGATGGAAGCCTGCCATGTCCGGGATCGACACTCCCCAATCGGCACCTGACGAGCCCGACGCCGGCTCCGGGACGCAGCCACGGTCCGGAGGCCGCGGGCGGCGCAAGGGCGAGCCCTGGTTCGGAGATCTCGGCCAGCTCGACTTCGACATCGAGTTCTTCGAGCGAATCCTCGCCCGCAAGGTCGACTCGATCGAGGTGCTCCGGATCCTGGCGGAGCTCGTGTCGAAGAAGGGAGACCTCTCGCGGGCCGTCGCCTACGACCGCCGCCTGGTCGAGCTTCAGCCCGAGGACTTCCTGGCCCGCTACAACCTGGCCTGCTCGCTGGCCCGTGCCGGCCGCCTGGAGGAGGCGATCGACTCACTCTCGCGGGCGGTGCTCCTGGGCTACGACGACCTCGATCACATGGAGAGCGACCCCGATCTCGAGTCGCTCCACGCCCACCCCGATTTCCAGGCCTTGCTGGGCGAGGAGTGATGTCGGCTGCTAGGATTCCCCTCCCGCCGGCACCCGCCGGAGCGTCCAGGAGTCCGGAAGCAGGCATGCTCGACCAGTACGACAAGATCACCGAGGCGACCGCGTTCATCCGCCAGCGGTGGAACCTCGCCCCCAAGGTCTCCATCATCCTCGGCAGCGGGCTGGGCGGCATCTCGGGTGCCCTCGCCGACGCTGTCACGATCCCCTACGACGAAATCCCGCACTTCAGCCGCTCGACGGCCCACGGCCATGCCGGGCAGCTCGTGTGCGGGCTCCTGGCGGGCATTCCCGTGGTGGTGATGGAAGGGCGGATGCATGCCTACGAGGGCTATCCGCTCCAGCAGATCACCTTTCCGGTGCGGGTGATGCGGCGGCTGGGGGCCGAGCTCCTGGTGGTCACCAACGCCTGCGGGGGCCTGAACCCGCAGTACCGGACGGGCGATCTGATGGTCATCGAGGATCACATCAACCTCCTGGGCGACAACCCGCTGATCGGGATCAACGACGAGCGGCTCGGGCCGCGATTCCCCGACATGTCGGCCCCCTACACGCCCGCGCTGATCGACTCGGCGCTCGCCGTGGCCCGCCGCGACGACTTCACGGCCCATCGCGGCGTCTACGTCGCCGTGACGGGGCCGAATCTGGAGACCCGGGCGGAGTATCGCTTCCTGCGGACGATCGGAGCCGACGTGGTGGGGATGTCGACCGTGCCCGAGGTGCTCGTGGCCGTGCATTCCTCGATGCGCGTGCTCGGGATCTCCGTGATCACCGACATGTGCCTGCCCGATGCCCTGGAGGTGGCCACGGTGGAGCACATCCTGGCCGTGGCCCGCTCGGCCGAGCCGAAGCTGCGGGCGATCATCCTGGCCGCGGTGAAGGCCGCCGGCTGAGTTCCTCGCCTCATCAGGAGATGCCACCGATGGCCGCCAAGCCGATCAAGGTCCTCGTCGCGGGTTGCGGCCACATGGGCACGTCGCACGCCAAGGCCTACCACGCCATGCCGGGCTTCGAGATCGTGGGTGTGGTGTCCCGCGGCGCCGCGTCGCGGCGGGCCCTGCTCGACGCGGTGGGGGCGGAGTATCCGCAGTTCTCCGACTACCACGAGGCGCTCGCGGCCACGAAGCCCGACGCCGTCTCGATCAACACCTACCCCGACACCCACGCCGCCTACGCGCTGGCCGCTTTCGCAGCCGGCTGCCATGTGTTTCTCGAGAAGCCGGTGGCCGTGACCGTGGCCGAAGCCGAGGGGGTGGTGGCCGCCGCCCGGAAGGCCCGGAAGAAGCTGGTCGTGGGCTACATCCTCCGCGTCCACCCGACGTGGATCCGCTTCATCGAGACCTCCCAGACCCTCGGCAAGCCGCTGGTGATGCGGATGAACCTCAACCAGCAGTCCTCCGGCGACATGTGGAAGACCCACAAGGCGCTGATGGACTCCATGTCGCCGATCGTCGATTGCGGTGTGCACTACGTGGACGTGATGTGTCAGATGACCCGCTCGCGGCCGGTCCGCGTGGCGGCGATCGGGGCCAGGCTCTCCGAGGAGCTCGTGCCCGGGATGTACAACTACGGCTGCCTGCAGGTGAGCTTCGCCGACGGGTCGGTCGGCTGGTACGAGGCGGGCTGGGGCCCGATGATGAGCGAGACGGCCTACTTCGTGAAAGATGTGATCGGGCCCAAGGGCTGCGTGAGCATCGCCGGCGTCAAGGAGGGCGAGGCCGGCACCGACGACATCGAGGCCCACACGAAGGCGGCCGTGCTGAAGCTCCACCACGCGGCGCTCAAGCCGGACGGCTCGTTCGCCCGCGCCGATGAATACCTCGACTGCTCCGGCGAGCCCGACCACGACGGCCTCTGCCGCCTGGAGCAGGAGGTGTTCCTGGACGCGATCGTGAACGACCGCGACCTCGGCGACCACATGGACGACGCCGTCAACAGCCTGCGGATCGTGCTCGCGGCCGACGAGGCCTTCAAGACCGGAAAGACGGTCGACCTCGGGTAGGAACGGAGCGAGCGGCCGGAATCGTGCAGCCACGGGTGAGGCCGGGTAGAGTTGGCGGGATCCCCAGAGGCTGCGGAACCCGAGTCATGCCGTGTCTTCGTGCGGTCGTCGTCCTGCTGGCCACGGTTCATCTCCTCCCGGCCGCCCGGGCCGAGCCGCTGGCGGCCTACATGTATTCGCAGAGCGGAGCCGGCGGGGTGACCGCACTGGCGGCGATGAAGCCCGCGGCGGTTGGCACGGTGTTTCTCAAGGCCGTCGATGTCGACCCCACCGGGACGGTCTTTCCGAAACTCGACGACAACGGCCACTTCTATCCGGACGCGTGGCCGGGCACGCCGCGGCCGGCCTTTGCGGCGCTGATCAACGCCGATCCGGGGATCGACTGGAACACTGCCAATCCGGCCACGAGCCTCACGTCGGCCCTGACCACGAACAACTGGCAGCAGGACTACGGCGGCGGCATCACCGTGGATGCGGAGTTCACCGCCAACATCCAGAGCTTCCCCGCGAACTGGCAGAGCACGATGATGGCCCTGCGGAGCCTGGCCAACGGCCAGGGCCAGAACTTCAGCCTCTATCTTTCGCCGAAATACCTGTCGGCCGCCCGCTATCCCACCACGGCGGCGGCGAACGCCGCGGCGATCGCGCAGATTCTCGGCACGCCGGGGACGGGCGTCATCAACTCGGTGCTGTTCCCGGTCTATGCCGGAGACGGCACCAACGTGGACCAGCCGACGCTGGCCGCGGCCGCGTCGGCCGCGCAGGGGCAGGGCTTCGCCTACCAGTGGATCTTCGACATCACGGAGACGCCCGCGACCTTTTCCGCCGGGCTCCAGGCCGCCGATGGCGCCGGCCCGCGGCCGGCCGGCTACGTGGCCTATTCCTACATCGACACGCAGCAGCCCACGGCTGACATGACGACCAATCTGAACGCTCTGGCCAACCTGGCCGCGGTGCCGGAACCCTCGACCGTGGCGCTCGGGCTTGCCGGCGGGGGCCTCGGCCTGCTGGCGGCCGCCCGCCGCCGCCGGGGCCGCGCATGAAGCCGCCTCCGGTCGTGCTCACGATCGCCGGTTCCGACAACTCCTGCGGGGCCGGGCTCCAGGCTGATCTCAAGACGATCACCACGCTCGGCGGCTACGCCCAGACGGCGGTCACCTGCGTGGTGGCCGAGGTGCCGGGGGCCGTCGAGATGATCCAGGCGGTGAGGCCGGCGGTGGTGGCGAGCCAGGTGCGGCTTTCGCTTCGGGCCTTTCCCGTGAAGGCCGCCAAGACGGGCATGCTTTTCTCGCGGGGGATCATCGAGGCGGTGGCCGAGGCGCTGGCCGCGGTGCCGGAACTCCCGGTGGTCGTCGACCCCGTGATGGTGGCCTCCAGCGGCGATCCGCTCTTGGAGCCGCCGGCGATCGCAGCCTACCGGCGGCTGTTGTTTCCGCGGGCCACGCTCGTCACGCCCAACCTTGACGAGCTGCGGATCCTGTCAGGCGAGGCCTGCCGCGATCTGGCCGGCATGGAGGCGGCGGGGCGACGGCTGGTGGATCGTCACGGCTGCGCCTTCCTGCTCAAGGGCGGGCATCTGGGCGGCCGGGTGGCGACCGACATCCTCGTGACGCCGGCCGGCAGCGAGCGGTTGTCGGCGGCGTTTCGCCGCGGGATCGACACCCACGGCACCGGCTGCACCTACTCTGCAGCGATCGCCACGGGCCTGGCCCGGGGCCTGTCGCTCGTGGAAGCGGTCCGCCGGGCGAAGGCCTACATCACCGCGGCGATCGGCGGCACCCTGCGCTGGGGGAAGACGATGGCCCTCGACCACCGCGTGCGACCGGATGCGTAACCGGGGTCGTCACCGCTGGAAGCCGTACGGGCCCGGAAGGTCGAGAATACCCGTCAGTTCATCGAGTGCCCGGCGTGACTCGGCGAGCAGCGCCGGATCGGCGAGGTCGGCGATCGAGAGCCGGTCGCGATAGTGCCGCCGCACCCAGGCTTCGAGCGTGGCGAGCCGCTCGGGCGTGGCCATCACGCCCGGATGCACCGCAGCGAGGTCGGCGGGCGTGAGCACCACCCGCAGCCGCAGGCAGGCCGGGCCGCCGCCGTTGTGCATGCTCTGGCGGACGTCGACCGGATGGACGGCGACGACCGGCCCGCCCGCGGCCACGAGCCCGTCGAGCCAGCGGCTCGTGGCGGCGTGCCTGCGGCACTCGGCCGGGCAGACCAGGGCCATGCCGCCCGCGGGAAGCGTGACGAGCTGGCTGTTGAAGAGGTAGGTGTCGACGGCGTCGGCGAGCGACACGGCCTGCTCGGGCACCTCGATCACGACGAGGCCGGTGCCGCAGGCGCGGGCAGAAGCCTCGCGGATGCGGTCGAGTGCGGCTGCGCTGTCGGCGAAGGCCCGCTCGTGCACGAGCAGCACGTTCTCGTTGGCCACCGCGATCACGTCATTGTGAAACACCCCGGCCTCGAGCGCGGCATCGCTCTGCCGGAGGAAGAGCGTCTGGTCGGCGGCCAGGCCATGGAGCCGCGCGACGGCCTCCGAGGCGGCGAGCGACTGCCGGGCCGGATGCCGGCCGCCGGTGTCGCCCTCACGGCCGTACACGAACACCTCGAGACCACGCTCGCCGTGGGAGTGGCAGAGCCGCATCTGGTTGGCCGCGCCTTCGTCGGCGAAGGGCAGGGCGGCCGGCAGCGGGGCGTGATGGGCGAAGCGGGACTCGTCGGCGAAGATCCGCGCCAGGACGCGGGCCGTCGCCGGTGGCTCGAGCGAGCGGTGAAACTGGCTGACGAGGTTCGCGGGCGTGAGGTGGACGCGGCCGTCGGGGGTGTCGGCGGCGGGCGAGATGGTGGCGGCATTGGCCGCCCACATCGACGAGGTGCTGGCCGCGGCCGAGAGCAGGCCCGGCGCCGCGCCGGCCGCGGCGGCGAGCACAGCGTCGTCGTCGCCGGCGAAGCCCACCCGCCGGAGAGCCGAGACGAGCGGCCGCTCCTGCGGCGGCAGCACGGCCTGCGGGATGCCGAGCGACACCAGAAGCCGCATCTTGGCGATCCCCTCGAGGGCCGCGGCGCGGGGGTTCGAGACTTCGTGGCGGTGCCGCTGTGAGGCGACGTTGCCGAGGCCCAGGCCACCGTAGTGGTGGGTGGGGCCGACCAGGCCGTCGAGGTTGAGTTCGACCGCGGGCATGTGGTCCTCGTTCACTCGAGGCCGGGCGGGGCAGGGGGCGGAGTCAGATGGTCGCGCTCGAGCGAGGCCACGGGATAGCCGCAAGAGTCGATCGCGAAAAATCCACTCGGGCGGTGGTTGCCGCTCCGACCGATGCCGCCGAAGGGCAGCCGCGCCGAGGCGCCGGTGGTCTGGCGGTTCCAGTTGACGATGCCGGCGCGGATCCGGCGGCGGAAGGCGTCCCACAGCGGCCGCTCGTCGCTGAGAAGTGCCGCGGCCAGCCCGTAGGCGGTGCGGTTGGCCTCGTCGATCGCCGAGTCAAAATCGGGCACGCGGACAAGTTGCAGAAGCGGCCCGAACCATTCGGTGTCTGGCCGGTCGCGCACGGACGTCACGTCGATCAGCCCCGGCGAAAGCAGCGTGGGGATGCCCCGCTGCGGTGTGATTCGTCTCAGCGCGACGCCGCCGCGGGCGAGGAGGTGGTCCTGGCCCGCGAGCAGGCTCTGGGCCGCCGCCTCGTGGATCACCGGCCCCATGAAGGGCTCGGCCGCGTCATCCGGCAGCCCTACGCGAATCCTGTCGATCCGGGTGAGCAGCCGCTCGATGAGCGCCTCGCCGCCGGCCGACTGCGGCACGATCAGCCGCCGCGTGCAGCTGCACCGCTGGCCCGCCGAGAGGTAGGCCGAGAGGATCGTGAGCGTCGCCGCGGCATCGATGTCGCGGACGGCATGGACCACGAGCGGGTTGTTGCCACCGAGTTCGAGGGCCAGCATCTTTCCCGGCTCCTCCACCCACATCCTGCGCAGGGCCACGCCCGTCTGGTAGCTGCCGGTGAAGAGGATGCCGTCGTGGCCGGGATGAGCCGCGAGGGCCGCGCCCGTCTCGCGGCCTCCTTGCACGAGGTTTAAAACGCCCGGCGGCAGGCCCGCGCGAATCCAGATCTCGACCATCCGCCGCCCGGCGAGGGGCGTGAACTCGCTGGGCTTGAAGACCACCGTGTTGCCCGCGAGCAGGGCCGGCACGATGTGGCCATGGGGGATGTGGCCGGGAAAGTTGAACGGCCCGAGGACGGCGAGCACGCCATGGGGGCGGTAGCGGATGGCCGCCGCGTCGCCGGCGCCCGCGGCCGGCAGCGGGACGAGGCGATCGTGGTGTCGTTCCCGCCAAGCGTCGATCGTGGCCGCCACCTTGCCGACCATGCTGGCCAGCTCCTCGCGGACCTCCCAACCGGGCTTGCCCGTCTCGAGGCTGATGGCCGCGGCGAGTTCGCCACCGCCTGCCTGCACCTCGCGGCCGCACCCCTCGAGGATCGCGATCCGGGCCTCGGGCGGCCGCGCGGCCCAGGCTTCTTGCGCCGACCGCGCGGCGGCCACCGCTGCGGCGACATCGGCGGCAGTCGCCGCCGCGCCGGACCAGACGGTCTGCCCGGTGGCGGGGTTCGTCGAACGCAAGGCGGGGCCGCTCCCCGCGATCCACTCGCTCGCGATCAGCAGGTCACCGGCCATCGATTGGGTCATGGCTGCCCCCGCAGGAGGCCGAACCGCACGCTGTCCCCCACGCGGACACCGAGGGCCGCGGCGGCCTCCCGCGGCAATGCCACGCCGCCGTCTGGGAACCGGGTGACCGAGGTCCGGCAGGCTCGAAAGGCGATGCCGGAGGTGCCGACCAGGTGGTCGCCTGGGGCCGCCGGCTGGTCGGTGATGGCCGCCACTTGGTCCGTGAGGCTCTCGCGTACGAGCCGGAGCGAGTCCCGCGGGCAGCCCACGATCGGACCGGCCTCGAAGATGTCGACCATGCCGGTGGTGGCGAACCCTTCCTCCCGCAAGATCGCCAGGGCCGGTTCCGTCTCGGGATGCACCCGGCCGATCACGGCCTGGGCCGCCGGCGGCAGGAGCGGGATGGAGATTGGGTGCGTGGGCATCAGGTCGGCGATGAACCGCTTGTTGAGCAGGCTGAGGTAATCAGCCTTGGGGTAGTCGATCTCGAAGAAGTGGCGGCCGACGGCGTCCCAGAACTCGCTTCGCCCGGAGTCGTCGAGCACGCCCCTCATCTCGGCGATCACCCGCTCGTCGAAGCTCCAGGGATGCTCGGCGATGAACAGGAACCGCGCCAGCGACAGGGGCCGACCGAGTCCGCGGCCGCGGAGCACGGGGTGGAGAAACATGCTCACGATTTCGCACGGGCCGTCGTGCACCTTCTCCAGATGGAGTGTTCGGATCTCCTTGCGGACGCCGAGCATCTTCGACTCGTGCACGCTGGTCTCGATCCGGTAGGCGTAGAATGGCTCGAAGCCGCCGACT